>NZ_JBVIHP010000028.1:0-42468 GCF_055570235.1 Streptomyces sp. NPDC031274
TGTGGGAGTGGGGACGAACTTCCGGCTACAAGTTCGGCATTGGAAACTCTCCTTTCCGTAATGCACTAAGAGAGAGCGACTTTCAGGTCGCACTAGGCGTAGAAGCCGGGGCCGTCGTTGTGGAACGCCAGGTTGTACTGGATCGTCGATCGCGAGACGTTCTCGTCGAAGCCGAACCCGGCACCGTCGACGTCGGAGCCTGTGTGGTTGCGGTAGGCGGTGTTGTGCTCCAGGAGGACGTCCGTGGCGTCGTAGGCCCAGATGCCCACCGGGCCCGACGGAGCCTCGGTGGCCGAAGCGGTTCCGTTGTCGTGGGCGCTGGAGTCGCGCACCGTGGCGTGGCGTACGGCGCCGAGGATGATGCCGTCACCGGTGTGGCGCTCGACCGCCTTGGGATCGCCGGTGTTCCGGTACGCGTCGACGTCCGAGATGTCGACGTCCTCGTGCGCGTAGGTGGGTTGGCCTGCGTCGTACTTGGGGCCGTACGTCAGGAGGCCGGCGTCCTTGTTGCCGTGCAGCTTTGTCTGACGGATCGTCACGTTCTTGAATCCGTTGCCCTTCTCGACGCCGCCGATCGCGATGCCCACCTGGAATCCGGAGACGGTGACGTCGGAGACGGAGACATGGTCCAGCCTCCCGCCGCCCGGACGGTCGGCGTAGAGATTGATGCCGCCGTCGCGGGTGTAGGCGGCGCGGTCCCCGGTGAAGGTGAGGTCGCGGATCTGCACGCCCGCCGTGTTGTGCACGGAGATGCCGGGGGAGTCCTTGGCCTCAACCGTTGCCCGCCCCTCGCCGTACGAGCCGACCACCACGGGCCGGTGCGCACTGCCCGCCTCGGTGTCGTTCAGGGTGATGGTGCCGGTGAACCGGGCGCCGCCCTCCAGGAGCAGCCGGTCGCCGGGTTCGAGCGCCACGCGCTCGGCACGGTGCAGGGTCCGCCAGGCCTGACCGGGCGAGGAACCGTCGTTCTGGTCGTCGCCCTCAGAGCTGACGTAGTACGTACCGGCCTTGGTCTCGGGCGCGTAGTGGGGCGTGGCCGCACAGCCGCTCGCACCGATCAGCACGATGGCGGCGGTGAGGACGCCAGGGGCGGTGCAGCGCCTGACGGCGGCTCCGGCGGCTTTCCTGCGCATGGGGATCAGGCCTCCACCGGTACCCGCGTGAGCGGCGGCCCGGAGCGCGTGGCGAACCATGCCACCGTGCGGTGCAGGCCTTCGTCGAGGGGGACATGCGGCATCCAGCCGAGCTGTTCCACGGCCCGGTTGATCACCGGGCGGCGGCGGGTCGGATCGTCGACGGGCAGCGGGCGGTACGCGATCCGCGAGGGCGATCCGGTGATGCGCAGGACGAGTTCCGCGAGTTCGCGGACGGTGCGCTCGCTGGGGTTGCCCAGGTTCACCGGTCCGCTGCGGTCGCTGTCGAGCATCGCGAGCAGGCCCCGGACGAGGTCGTCGACATAGCAGAAACTGCGGGTCTGGCTGCCGTCGCCGTAGAGAGTCAGCGGCCTGCCCGCCAGGGCCTGGCGGACGAAGGTGGAGACCACGCGTCCGTCGTGCGGCCGCATCCGCGGACCGTACGTATTGAAGATCCGTACGATGCCGACGTCGGCGCCGAGGCTGCGCCGGTAGGCCATGGCGAGCGCCTCCGCGAACCGCTTGGCCTCGTCGTAGACGCTGCGCGGGCCGACCGGATTGACGTGGCCCCAGTACTCCTCGGGCTGCGGGTGGACCTCTGGGTCGCCGTAGACCTCGCTGGTGGAGGTGAGCAGAAAGCGTGCGCTGTGCCGCTGGGCCAGGCGCAGGGCGTTCTCGGTGCCGCGGCTGCCGACGGCCAGGGTCTCCACCGCGAGGCGGTGGTAGTCCGGCGGGGACGCGGGGCTCGCGAGGTGGGCGACGGCGTCCACGGGGCCCGGTACGTCGAACGGCTCCGTCACATCGGCGCGGATCAGCCGGAAGCGGGGCGAGCCGCGCAGGTGCGAGACGTTCTCCGGCTCGCCGGTGCAGAAGTTGTCCAGGCAGCAGACCGTGTCTCCTCTGCGGAGCAGGGCCTCGCACAGATGGGAGCCGACGAATCCGCCGCCGCCCGTCACCACGACCCTCATGACGCACCTCCGGTGAGCGCGGCCACCTTGACCTTGGAAGGGATGTCCGGGGAGAGCCGCGGCCGGCCCGGGGCGTGCACGGCCCAGCCGGCCGCCGACCAGGACCGCGGGTCGAGGCTGTTGCGGGCGTCCAGGAGGACGGGGGAGCGCACCAGCGTGGCGAGCGCGGCGGGGTCGATGTCCTGGTACTCCGGCCAGTTGGTCAGATGCAGGACCAGGTCGGTGCCCTCGCACGCCGTGTCGACGTCCAGGGCGTAGGTCAGCTCGGGGTGGACGGCGCGCGCGTTGTCGACGGCCTCCGGGTCGTGTACGTGGACCTCCGCACCTTGCTGGTGCAGGGCCGCGGCCACGACGAGGGCGGGCGAGTCGCGGACGTCGTCGCTGCCGGGCTTGAACGCTGCTCCGAGTACGGCGATCCGGCGCCCGGTGAACGAGCCGCCGAGCAGACGGCGTGCCCGCTCGACGGTGCGCGAGCGCTGACGGGTGTTGATCCGGTCGACCTCGTGCAGGAACACCACGGCCTCACCGGCGCCGATCTCCTCGGCGCGGGCGGCGAAGGCCCGGATGTCCTTGGGGAAGCAGCTGCCGCCGAAGCCGAGCCCGGGTTCGAGGAAGCGGGGGCCGATCCGCGAGTCCGCGCCGATGGCCCCGGCCAGGACCGACGCGTCAGCGCCCGCGGCGTCGCACACCTCGGCCATGGCGTTGATGAAGGAGATCTTGGTGGCGAGGAAGGAGTTCGCCGCCACCTTGACCAGCTCCGCCGTCGCCGGGTCGGTGCAGAAGAACGGCACCCCGGCGACGATCATCGGCGCGTAGACGGCCCGCAGCACGGCCTCGGCGTGCCGCGACGTCACGCCCACGACGAGCCGCTCGGGCCGCATGGTGTCCTGCACGGCGGATCCCTCGCGCAGGAACTCGGGGTTCCAGGCGACTTCCGTGCCGGGCGTCAGGTCGGCGAGGCGCTCGGCGAGCCGTGCGGCCGTGCCCACCGGCACGGTCGACTTGCCCACGATCAGACTGCCGCACCGCAGATGCGGGGCCAGGCCGTCCACGACGGAGTCCACGTACCGCAGGTCGGCCGCCTTGCTGTCGGGGCGCTGCGGGGTGCCCACGCACATGAAGTGCGTCCTGGCGAACTCGGCGCCCTCGGCGAGCGAGGTGGAGAAGCGCAGCCTGCCCGACGTGACGGTCCTGGCGAGCAGTTCGTCGAGGCCGCTCTCGTGGATGGGCGCGCGGCCCGCCGACAGGGAGGCGATCCGTTCGGCGTCGATGTCGATGCCGAGGACCTGGTGGCCGATGTCGGCCATGCACGCGGCGTGCACCGTTCCCACGTAACCGGTGCCGATCACTGTCATCCGCATGACGTCGCTCCTTACGGGTCGTGCCTCACGGGCTGTGGGGCTTGCTGTTGATGTGCCGGCAGGGCCCGGCGTATCCATGGGGGTTGAGCTGCTGGAACCGCCATGCGTCCCGGCACATGTCGTGCAGGTTCCGGGTGGGGCGCCAGCCCCAGGCGCGGGCCACCGCGCTCGCGTCGGCGACGAGTTCGGTCACGTCGCCGGGGCGGCGCGGCATGATCTGGTACGGGACGGCCCTGCCGCAGGCCGTGCTGAACGCGGAGATCACGTCGAGCACCGAAAGGCCCGTGCCCACGCCGAGGTTGAACACCCGAAGGCCCGGTCCGTCGGCGAGGTGGTCCAGGGCGATGCGGTGGGCCTCGGCGGTGTCCATGACGTGGAGGTAGTCGCGGATCGCGGTGCCGTCGGGCGTGGGGTAGTCGTCGCCGAACACAGGGAGCCGCTCACGCCGTCCGACGGCGACCTGCGCCACGTACGGCATCAGATTGTCGGGGATGCCGCCCGGGTCCTCGCCGAGGAGCCCGCTGGGGTGGGCGCCGACCGGGTTGAAGTAGCGCAGGGCGAGCACGGTGAACTCCGGGCAGCGTGCGCACACATCGGCGAGCACCTGCTCGCACATCCACTTGGAGGCGGCGTACGGATTGGTGGGCCGGGCGGGGGTCGACTCGTCGAGCGGCCCGCGCCCGGCGTCGCCGTAGATGGAACAGGAGGAGGAGAACACCAGCTGGTGCACACCGTGTTCGCGCATGACCTCCAGCAGCGCGGTCGTGCCGCCGACGTTGGTGTCGTAGTACTCGATGGGCATCCGTGTCGACTCGCCCACGGCCTTGTGCGCGGCAAAGTGCACGACGGCGTCCACGGAGTGGCGGTCGAATACGGCCGACAGGGCGCGCCGATCACGGATGTCCAGCTCATAGACGGCGCCGACGAAGCGGTCGGCGATCCGTTCCACCCGCGTGAAGACCTGCGGGGTGCTGTGGGAGTAGTCGTCGATCACGATCAATTCGTAGCCGTGGTCGAGGAGTTCGACGCAGGTGTGGCTTCCGATGAAGCCGGCACCGCCGGTGACGAGGATCGTGGAGGGTGCGCTCATGGCCGTTCACCAGCTCAGGACGGCGGCGGCGTACGCCGGGTAGAAGACGAGGGCGGTGGCGACCGGCAGCGCGGCCAGGAGGCCGAGGGCCAGCGGCATCCGTGCGGTCGCCAGCGCGCGGCTGAAGCGGACGTCCGCGGCCCGTGCCGCCTCCCGCACATGGAGCAGCGGGACGGCGAGGGCGACGGCCGCGTAGGACGTGGCGGCGAGCAGGCAGAGGAAGACATAGCCGGCCGTGGGGCTCGTCAGTTCGCCCAGCACGGCGATCGAGGACAGGGAGACGGCCAGTACGACGAAGGGCAGCGTGAGCCGGGCGGACAGCGGCCGGGGTCCGCCGGTGTCCTTGGGCGTGACCTTGAAGGTCACGGGCCGCGGGCGCAGCTTCTGCCCGACGGCGCCGAACATGCCCAGGATGACGAACGGCCAGCGCGCGAGCGCGAACAGCCACGTCTCCCAGCTGATCAGCGGGGCGGTGCGCGGACGCAGCATCCCGCAGCGGCGCATCAGGTACAGGGTCAGGAGCAGCCACACGGGCATGGACCAGAAGTGGATCAGGAAGTCGAAGTAGTTGACGTTCATCCACGGCAGGCCGGTGAGAACGGCGATCGGCGGCAACGTGAGACCCGCGGTGATCATCAGGCCGAGGAGCGGGTAGTAGGCAAGGGCGTACGAGAAGCGAAGGCGCAGCACGAGGGGCAGCCGGCGCAGATGGCACGGCAGCAGACCCAGGAGCATCGTGGTCAGGCTCCGTGACCACTGGTACTCCTGCGTGATCATGTCGGCGAAGGTGAGCGGCCCGTCCCCGTGGGCCTCGGCGTCGATGGCGAACGCACCGTGCCAGCCCGCTGAGTTGAGCAGGTACGTGGTGGAGAAGTCCTCGGCGAGCTCGGGGCCGAGGCCGCCGATGTCGCGCAGCGCGCGGGTGCGCACGGCGTAGTGGGAGCCGATGCACATGGGCGCGAGCCCGTCGCTGTGGCCCAGCTGCACCGCGCCGTGCCAGACGGCCTCGCGGTGCAGCCGCCCCCGGGCCGCCCACGACACCGCGCCGTTGGCGTCGCACATGCTGGGCGCGGCCACGTAGCCGATGGCGGGGTCGTCGAAGGGGCGGACCATCTCGGAGAGGTAGGTCGGCGCGGGCACGTGGTCGCAATCGAGCTGTGCGACCACGTCGTAGCGGTGATAGCCCCAGTTGTCGTAGAAGTAGGCGAGATTGCCTTCCTTGCAGCGCGTGCGGCGCGGCCAGTCGCTGCGGTGGTACGGGTCCACGCCGCGGCGGCAGGACATCCGTACCCGGTGCGTGCGGCACCAGCCGGTGATCTCCTCGGTCGGGTCCTCGTCGCACAGCCACACGTCGTAGGGATGCGGAAAGTCCTGGGCCAGCATCGCCTCGAGCGTCTGCCGGGCGATGGGCCACGGCTCCGAGGGGGCGCGGGTCACGGCGAAGGCGACCGGAAGCGCCGGCACCGGAATATCCGGGTCGACGCGGCGCAGGCGCAGGGCGGTGACGAAGAAATAGCAGGGCAGGCCGGTGAGGTAGAGCAGCAGGACGCTGTTGACGATCAGGCCCGCCCAGCCGACGCGGTGCTCCGGCTGCAGCCACCAGGACCAGAACCACAGAAAGCTCAGCGCCCAGCCCGCGGCGATCACCATGAGGGCGGCCCGGTCGCGCAGGGGGAGCGCGGGCACGAAGGTTGTCGGCCGGACGGTGCGCACCGGGTACGGATGTCCGAAGACGGGGCCGCCGGCGGTGACGCGGACGACGTTGCCGTCCGACATCCGCGCGAGTTCGCGCTCCACCTGGACCAGATCCGCCGACATCGGCTCGCTGTGCGTCATGGCGCGACGCTCCTGAGAGGTCTAACGCTGTACGCTGACTGCGTACGTTTACGTCGTATATGTACGACTTTGCACCCGATGCTCCCTGAGGTCAAGGGGGCCAGAGAGGCGGAGGCGGCGGATATGCCGAAAGAGGCGGCGGGTAAGTCGAGAGGGAAAGAGGCGGCCGCGACCGAGGGGCGGCGCGCCAGCGACCGGGGGCGTTACGGCCGCCTCAGTCGGGAGCGCGTTCTGGCCACGGCCCTGGACGTCGTCGACCGCGACGGGCTCTCGGGCCTGAGCATGCGCAAGCTCGGCGCGGAGCTGGGCGTGGAGGCGATGGCCCTCTACCGGTACGCGGCCGGCAAGGGAGCCCTGCTCGACGGCCTGGTCGAGGCGTTCTGTCAGGAGCTGGAGGGTGATCTGGTCGCCAGTCCTCAAGCCGACGACTGGAAGGGCGAGCTGCGCCGCATCGCACTCGCCACCTACGGCGTCGCCCTGCGGCATCCGAACATGGTCCCGCTGCTCGCCACCCGCCTGCTGTCCACCCCGCTGGCCCGTCGCCCTGCGGCCGTGCTGCGCAGCGACGAACGCGTCCTTGCCCTGCTCCATGACGCCGGTCTGGGCGACCGCCGCACAGTTCAGGTCCACCGGGCTTTCACGGCGTGGCTGCTCGGATATCTCCTCGTCGAACTGCGAGCCATGGACGACGACCCCGGCGAGCCGGACCCGGCCTTCCGGCTGGGCCTGCACCGCATGCCCGCCCAGGAGTTCCCGCGACTGCGGGCCACCGCCATCTCCCTGGACGGGCAGGGCGGGCCCGACCAACTGGCCGCGGGGATCGACGCGCTGCTCGGGTCATGAGGGACGGATGGGTGACACAAGCTTGCAGCGAGAAGTGCCTTGCCGGATACATGCGGACACCCGTGACCGACAGTTCGTTATCGATACCCTTCTCATGTTCGCTGGGGGTGTGAGTCGAGGCGACAAGCTGGTTTTTTCGGAACTGGTACATGGCTGGCGCCAGGAAGGGTGAAAGTGATCGCTGAAGTGATCGTCGGTGTTGTAACGGCCGGCGCAGTGGGGGCAGCGACTTTCGGAATCCGGAGGCTGGCGATTCGCTGGGCCAGGAGGCGCCCTTTGGCGATCACTGCAGAGCTGGTCGTTCCCAAAGCATGGGAGCTGGCGCTCCCCGAGTCGCAGCCATTGACGGAACCTGTACTGGAAAGGGACGGATCCTATCGCCCTCTCTACTGGAGGCTCGTGGCCGGCGGAGGTGCCGACTATCGGGTGTCCGCCCTCAGTCTCGTCATTGTCAATCAGTCCAAAGAGCCGTTGACGATTACAGGTCTGGAAGTCGTCAAGGAAGAGACCGGTGCTCCGTACCGCGGAGCGTGGGTGCAGTACCCGCCTGCGGGATCTGTCGAGATTCTTTCGATCTGTCTGAACCTTGATGAACAGGAGCCGGAGGCGTGGGAAGCGCAGTTCGACAACGGCTCGATTGAGCGCAAAGGAGACAGGCCGTACTTCGATACGCACATGATTCGGCTGGAACCTGGAGAAGAGTTCAGTGCCCGAGTCATCGGGTTGGCGGAACATACACGGTGTCGTTGGGTCCTCCGCGCGCTAACGTTGCAGCAAGGTAAACGTGGGGTGGTGGAAGTTGCGCCGCCCACCGGGCCTGTCCATACGTCAGGAACTCCGGCGGGCGGGTTCCGGGGGCGTTGGCATTGGGAGTGGTGGGCGCCAGAAAGGGGGGAACTTCCCGCTTTTCGACCCGCGCCCATGGACGACTAGCTGGACATCCGAGCATCGGTGTCGAAAAGCTCGCGTTCGCGCGGATGGAGGAGGCGCTGTGTGATGAGACTCCGGCCTGCGACCTTCCAGAGCCCGCGTCCCCTGGTGAGGGCGGAGATTGCCTGCGTCTCGACTCCGGTCAGGCCCAACAGGGAGGCGGCAGCGCCCAGTTGGTGCGGACTCCTGGCTCCGGTGACGGCCCGGCTCGGCCAGGCTGAACTCAGGTCCGTGCCCGGGAGGACGGCCCCCTTTGGGATCGTAGAGGGGAGGCCGCCCCGCCATCGTGACGCCTACCTCGGCCTGTCGGCCTCGGCGGGCGTTGCCGGTGCGAGGACGAGCGGTGCGGGGATCGTCATGTGGAAGTGCTCCCCGGTGAATCCGAAACGGCTTGTGGTCTTGCGTAGCTGCGGCAGCCTGACCGGCCATTGGGCGGCGTGCAGTGTCGCGGAGGCCAGGCGTGCCGTGCAGGGTGCTGTGAAGACAGTGCGTGCTCCGTCGAGCGATCCGAAACCGGTCAAGGGCAGCGGCAGCCGAGGTGTATGTGGGGTGCGCGACCGGATGGCCAGAGTGGCGATGAGCCCTTCGCGGTCGGTGACGCGTGCCTGTGAGTCGCTCCAGTGGAACTCGGCGAGTTGCTTGGGAGCGCCCCAGATACGGCGTCCACCCCTAAGGGAGCGTTCGTCGTCGACCCAGATCCGGTGGACGTACAGACCGGCCTTGAGGCCTCGGCGTACGAGCGAGCCGATGATGAACTCGTCGTAGCTGAGGGTCCCTTCGCGGTAGCGGATGAGAAGGACGGCAAGTGAGCGGGGAGCCAGGTGGGACAGATCAGCGGGCAGTGCGGGTGCCGACGCCGCGGCGAAGAAGCCGCCCCACAGCTGCCCCCGCATGTGCCACGGAGCGGGGGGATACTGCACCGTGCTGCCGTCCGGCCTCGTCTCTGTCATGTCAGTTCAGTTCCTGTGTGTAGTCACCCTGGGCCTTGCCGCCCAGCGCCGTCAGTTTGCGGACCGATCCTGGGGCCAGCGCGTAGAGCCGGTACATGAGCGGCAGATAGCGGGGGACGTCCACCCGGGCCTGCCGGTCGGCAATGGCCCGTACCGTGGCGTCGGCCACTGCCTCGGGAGTGGTGGCGGGTAAGAGATCCGCGATGCGTGGCATCCGTGTGGAGGGGACGTGCCGGCGGAAGAAGTCCGTGCCACGGACGACGCCGGGGCGGACCAGGGTCACGTCGATGCCGCTGTCCGCCAGTTCCATGCGCAGGATCTCGGTGTAGGCCTCGATCGCGGCCTTCGTCGCGGCGTACGCGGCGGACGGGCCGGTGACGAACAGCCGGCCGACGGACGATCCGACGGCGACGACATGTCCGTGCCCCTGGGTGCGCATCAGCGGGAGCGCGGTGCTCACGAGGTGGACCAACGCGTCGTACCCGGTGCGCATGTGCAGCTCGGCTTCTTGTACGGGCATGCGCTCGACATCGGTCCAGCGCACGAACGCCGCGTTGTGCACCAGGACATCGATCTGCCCTTCGCTTTCGTGGACGTCCCTCACCCACGTCTCCAGACCGAGCCGGTCAGTGACGTCCAGCAGGCTGAACTGCACCGAACATGCGGCCAGTTGCGTGGCTATGTGGTGGTCGCGTACCGGTGAGAGGTCGCAGACATGCACCCGGGCTCCGGATTCGGCAAGGCCGCGTACGAGTCGCAGACCAATCCCGGAGGCTCCGCCCGTGACCAGGCAGACGCGTCCCCTCAGGGTGCCTGTAGTTGTGTGTCCGCCGCGCATGCGGCTGCTCCTCTCTGGTTGTGGGTTGCTCCGGGTGCGGGGGAGAGGCCGAGCCGATGCCGGAGGTGGCCCAGCGCGAGGAGCGCGAAGATGTCCGAGAGCACCGGGACGGTGAAGACGAACGGTCGCGGTCCGATCGAGTCGGGTACTGAACGGATTTCGCCTCTCGTCCGCTGCTGGGTGAGCAGATACGTCACACCGCGGACAGCGGGTGCCGGGTCTGGTTGCCGGCACAGCGAGATCAGGGCGTACGAGGTGCTGATCGCGTCGCTGGGCTCCCCGGGCTGCCGGCCCCAACCACCGTCGTCGTTCTGGGTGTCGTGGATGGAGCCCAGTGCACGGGCGGTCATGCGCCGTACAGGGTGAGGGGGGTCCTCGCCGAGGGAGCCGCCGGCAAGGACGGACCGGAAGAGCGTGTGATGGCGACTGGCACTCCAGTCAGGGGCGAAGCTTCCGTCTTCGTGCTGCTGTTCGGCGAGGAAGTCGAGCCCCTGGGCAATGGTGTCCCGGTGCCGTACGGCGTCGGTCGACAGGGCGTTGACGGCCGCCGCCGTCATACAGGGCTCAGGCGGAGCCCCTGCCAGGTAGGTGGGGAAGCCCCCGCCGGCGTCGCGGACGCCGAGGAGGGAGGCCGTGCCCTGGGCGATCTCGTCGGCGTACTTCCGCGGGTCGAGGGCATGCAGGAACTCCAGGGTGACGGCGATGTCATCAGCGTCCGTCTGCTGGGCCCGGTCGGTGAAGGCCCAACCGCCGTTGGGCCGCTGCTGGGCCGTGAGGTGGCGGGCCATCCGCTCCAGGTCGTTTCGGCGTGCCCCGGCGGCACAGAGCGCGACGCCCGCGGTGGCGGTGCACCAGGTGTCCGTATCGACGATGAACGGAAGGCTGCCGTCGGCGCGTTGGTGGTTGAGCGCCTTGCCGATTCCGTCGTGGACCGTGTCGTGCGACCCGGCGTACGGGAGCAGAGCATGCAGGACGAAGAGATGGATCAGGATGTTGCCCTCCCATACCCAGGAGGTGCGCTGGGTGGAGAGCAGTAGTTCGATGTCTCCCTCCCGTACGAGGTCCGGTCGTCCGGTCTCGGCAGCGAGGATCAGCTTGAGGGCGGTGACCTGAACCGCCGCCCAGGAGTGGAGGCCTACGGTGGTGAAGTCGCCGGGCCGCAGGGACCTGTTCGCGACAGCACGTGCGCCGAAGACGGTGAGCAGTGCGTCGATCAGCAGGCGCTTACGTGGTGCGGTGAACTCCGGTACCTGGGAGAGGAAATGACCGGTGAGCCTCGGATCCGCGGCCGCGTGGTGGTCGAGTGAGGTGTCGACCAGAAGCCGGTCCACAGGATCGGCCGCGTCGCGCCGGGACGCCAGGTACGTGGTGAGCGGGGCCTTGGCGGGGGAGGTGTACCCGGCACGTTCCATCAGCCTCAGGAGCAGCGCGGATTCGAGAACGCGTCCGTGACAGGGGTCGCGCAGCGCGCCTTGTGGATCGACCTGTTCCTGGACGTGGGCGCACAGGAGGTCGGTGGCTGCTGGTAGTTCCTCGGGGAACATGTCAGGGGACCAGGGCTCCCAGCCGGGGGGTAGTTCACGGACCCTCATCGGTGCGATGTCCTTCCTGTTTGAAGAAGTTCACTGAGCTGAGCCGCGATGTGCTCGCCGGAGCTGAGACTGCTGTTCGTCGTCGACTGGGCGAGGTAGTCGCCTCCGGCGAACCTCACGCGGGAGTCGGACCGCAAGCTGCGGGCGAATCGCGAGATCGCCCGGTACTCGCCGGGTCGCCGCATGACGGTGCATGGACTGACCCGGAAGACCTCGGCCATGGTGGCGTGCTGCTCCAGCTCGGGCAGGATGCCCAGCCGCCGGGCGCCTCCCAGCGCGCGGCGCACCACGGTCTCGTCGTCGAGTTCCCAGTGCGCCGCAGACCAACTTCCCCTGAAGTGCGCCATGACCAGGCCGGTGCCCGCCGGGACGCGGTCCGGGTGCTGGTTGTGTTCCAGCACGAATGCCGCCAGTTCCGGGTGTTCGATGCGGGGGACCTGGAGCAGTAGAGAGGCTTCGGCTGTGGGCCGGTCCATGCCGAACGCGATGTGGACGCTCCGGGAGTAGGTGATGTCGTGGAGGTACGCCCTTTGCGAGTCGTCGAGCTGGGGGAACAGGCCCGGCAGCCCGGGCGGTGGTACGGCGATCACGCAGGCTGCCGCCGTCTCGGTGTGCTCCGGCTCACCGGCCCTGTTCCAGGTGACCGTGACCTCGTCGGCATGCTCTTCCACCGAGGTGGCCTGCGCCAGGTACTCGATGGGCAGTGCGGCGGCCAGGCCGCGTGGCAGGAAGCCGACGCCCTGGGGTGAGGTGAAGGTGCCGCCACTGGCGATCAGGGTGTTGAAGAAGAAGAACGCGCTGATGACGGCGGCCTGTTCGGGCTCCGCGAGGGCCGGGCCCGCGACGAACGGAGCCAGCAGGTACTCGAAGGTGGCGGGATGCAGCCCGCGCCGCACGGTGTAGTCACGCACGGATTCGAAGTCCGCGGGCGCGGCCCGGGACATGTCGTGCCAGTCGAAGAGTCCCCTGGCCCGGGCGAAGTCGGCTGCCACCTTCAGCAGGTCGCGGGCGGGAAGTCCGCGTAGGAGCGGGCTGAGCGGCATGCGCAGGCGGTCTCCGCTGCTGATCCGCTGAATGGCACCGTCTCTGACGATCCCGAAGACGTCTCCGGCAGGGCGGATGCGCGGGGCGAGGCCGGCGTCGGAGGCCAGCTTGATCATCTCATGGTAGGAGGACAGCAGGAGGGTCGAGCCCACGTCGATGTGGAAGCCTTTGCGTGCGACGGTGCTCATCCGGCCGCCGATCAGTTCGGGCTCCGAGCGCTCCAGTACGCGGACCTCGAACCCGGCTTCCTGGAGGCGGAAGGCGGCCGTCAGACCGGCGATACCTCCGCCGATGACGATGACCTTCTGCCGCTGTCCGTTCGTACCGTTGGTCATGCCCCCTCCGCTGGAACGGTGTTGTCGGCGTGCCCGTAGCGCCCGGTTTCCAGGCTCCAGCTGAGGCTTCCGGTCATCAGCGCTTCTATTCCGGACGCGTAGCGGGCCAGGGCGCCGGGGGCGGTGAAGCCGCCGAACTGGGACAGGAGGTCCGCACGTGCTCGGAGATAGTCGTCCACGCGCGTCTCGAGCCAGCGGTGGGCGATCCCGACGGCGGCGGGCAGGTCGCACTTATCCCGGTGGCCGATGGCCAGGACGAGATTGTGCCGTTCACCCGCGGCGGCTTCCTTGCGCAGGGAGAGCAGGTCGTTGATGGTGCAGGCCACATCTCCCGCGGCGGCGACCAAAGCACGGTGTGTCGTGCTGGAGCGGAGCGAGCCGGGGAACATCGCACCGGCGTGCAGTTCCGCGAAGGCGGTGAGGATGTGCCAGCCGGACGTGCGATGGCGGGCGGCCAGGTACTCTTCCGGTTCCGGGGTCCGGCCCTGCGACCGTATGGCCACCTCGTGCCGCATGGCATCGGCGAAGCCGTCCAATTCGCGGGCCACGTACGCCCAGCGGTCTGTCCCGACCAGCGGCAGCAGTCGGTGGCGCAGCCGCCAGACGCAGGCGGTCAGGGGGTCATCGGGCGGGGTCTCGCAGCGACCGTCGAGTACGCGCCGCACCTGCAGCAGGGCCTGCTCGGCGTAGCGAGTGTCGTCGCCGGGACAGCCGGGGTCCAGGTGGTCGTCGTACAAGAAGAGCCACAGCACCGCCTCGCCGGTCAGGCCCAGCAACGGCGGCCGCGCTGTGGGATACATCCGGCCCACCAGCCGCTCGAATCGGGCGGCACGCCAGGCGGGCAGGACGGACGGGGGGATCGCGGCCCACTCGGTCGCCCACTGTTCCAAGTAACTGGCGAGGCCTCCCGTATGCGGATTGATGTGGGAGGGGAACGGCAGGTTGAGAGGCGGTATGACGGGATCGGAACCCATGCTGTCCCTTTCTCTTGGGTGGGGGCGAGCTTGAGGGCCTCGTCGATGAGAGTCTCGATGATCTTGTTTTCGGGAACGGAGGCGATGACTTCACCGCGTACGAGGATCTGTCCGTTGCCGATGCCGTTGCCGCTGAGATGCCGAGGTCGGCTTCACGGGCGTGGCCAGGGCCGTTGACGACGCATTCCATGACGGGGCTGAAGGATGTGACAGCAGTCGGCCTCTACTTGTTCGGGGGCGACGCTGAGAGGGAGGCGCGGATGGTGTCGCCGGTGCCCTCGCCGAGCAGCACCCCGACGACGGCCGCGGACTTGTTCGCCCCCTGGGAGGCGGGACCGCCCCCGGGCAGCGGCCTCGGCCCTCCAGCCGACGGCAGTGGTGGGAGCACTCTGGCCGTGAGACACAGGAGATGACCCCTCAACGGTCGCGTCGGGTGAGGACATGAGCCAGCGCTGTCAGGTCGCGTCGCCCCGCCGGAGTGGCGGCGACCTGGCTCAACGCCCCGAAAGCCAGGTCCAGTTCCCGCCGAACCGTCCTGCGGGCCGCCTGTACACCGCCCGCTTCGGTCACCAGGTCGGCGGCGTGTCGCAGCTCGGCCCCGGTCAGGTGGGTATCGCTTGCGTAGACCCGCGCCAGTGCGCGGGCCTGAGGCGTTGAGGAGGTCAGGGCCGCCAGGACGGGCAGGGTCTTCTTCCGCGCGGCGATGTCGCTGCCCACCGGCTTGCCCGTGGCGTCGGCATCGCCCAGGATGCCGAGCAGGTCGTCGACGATCTGGAAGGCCACTCCCAGGTGCCGGCCGAAAGCCTGCAGCAGCTCCGCCTGTTCCGTGTCCGCGCCACCGGCCAGCGCGCCCAGAGCGCACGCACATCCCATCAGCGCGCCGGTTTTGGCCGCTGCCATGGCCGTGTACTCGGCCACGGTGACATCGGTGCGCTGCTCGAAGGAGACATCCATGGCCTCGCCCTCGACCAGTTCGAGCACTGCGTCGGAGAGCACCGACACCGCGCGTCCGGGCGGATCGCCTTCGGGTTTAGTGAGCACCTGAAGCGAAAGGGCCAGCAGGGCATCGCCGCTCAGCAGGGCTGAAGGAAGGCCGAAGACCGCCCATAGGGCGCGGCGGTGGCGGCGTAGCTCGTCGCGGTCGATGACGTCGTCGTGCACCAAGGAGAAGTTGTGCACCAACTCCACTGCCACGGCCGGCCCCAGCCCGTCGGAGGCAGAGCCGCCCGCTGCCCTGGTACAGGCGAGGGCCAGGGCAGGCCGTGCCGCCTTGCCCATCGAGCCCTGCGCCGGGCCCCCTTGCTCGTCCAGCCAACCGAGATGGTAGCCCGCTAGGCCGGCCATCCGGGACGGCATGCGCTCGCACTGTGCCCGCATCTCCGGCCCGGTCGCTGCCTGTGCGCTTTCGAGCAGGTACAGTCCGAGGCTTTCTCCGGAAGGGGTGAGGGACACGGGTGCGACGGGTGTGGGCATGGTCGATCCTCAGAGCAGGTGACAGGATTCGGGTGTTCCCCGTTCGGTCACGCCGGCTGCGGGGAGCCGGCGCTTCCTTCACGGGCTCCTGTTCATCGAATGCCCTGCAATCGGTCCCTAGGAAGCTCGCCGCCGTGTTCGTGGTGTGAACGCGTTGAACGCTCGTGCCTTTGTGAAATCCGGGCTCGGGCCTGCGGGGCGGGCTATGGCAGACGGCCTGCCGAGGCGCCTTGGACGCGGGCACGGTCCGGCTGTCGGGCACGCGGGTCCAGATGGCGGAAGCTGAATCCTTTCTGCGGTGGCAAGGGCGTCGGGAGTGCTGCGTCCTGCGAGGCCGACGGTAAAGGTAGGGGTTATGGACGATCCCTTTGCCTTTGAGTCGCTGGACGTGAATGCCGTCGAGGGGGACGAGGCGGCCGAGGAGTTGTGCCACGCGACCGCTGACGAGGGTCAGGCCGTGGATCTGACGGCAGGTCGCTGCCGCACATCGGCGCGATCCGAGCCGGGCGAACCAGCCGCAGGCCAGGAGTAGTCGGGCGGAGTCGCCGGTTTCCGTCTCCGGGGTCAGCCGCAGTGCCGGACCGGGCGTTCCAGGGTGCGGGCCCGGTGGAGCAGGCTGACGGCCCGGGCTTGTCGGGGGAAAGCCCCGGCGTTCTGGCGCAGTCGCGTCAGGGCCTCGTCGACCTGGGTGGAGCGCAGGGAGGGGTAGTGGTCGAGGAAGGTGTGCCAGTGGTCGCAGGCGGCTTCCAGTTGCCCCAGGTTCACCCGGGCCTCGGCGAGGCGGGCATGGGTGAGGGCCCATGCTTTGCCCTGGGCCGGGGCGCGATGGCGTGCGGCCTGGGACAGAGAGGCCAGCGCTTGGCCGGGCTCGCCGAGTGCGTTGAGGGTGCGGGCGGTGTGGTATTCGAGCCCGGCCCGGGGGTAGGAGGTGAAGGGCCCGGGGGGACTGGAGGCCCGCTCGTGCTGTTGGTCGGCGGCTCGCAGGTCCTCGCGGGCACGGCGCGGCTGACGCACCGCGGCGAAGGTGAGGGCGCGCTGGGCCAGAAGGAAGGAACGGGCTGCCCCGTCAGCGGTGGGGCTGGCAGTGTCCAGGGCGGTCTGGGCCAGCGTGTGCGCCTGAGGCGGGTGCCCCAGGCGCAGGGCTTGCAGGCTCATGGTCCGCAGAGTGACGGCGTAGGTGGCGCGGTCATCGGCCTGATGGGCCAAGTCCAGGGCCGTGCGGTAGTAGCGCTGAGCGAGGCCCGCGTATCCCGTGTCCTCGGTCATCGCTCCCAGTAGATGGGTCAACTGGGCTGCTGCAGTGCACAGTTGGCGGTGCACTGCGGAGGTGGCCGGAGCGACCAGCATGCGCTCGGCGTCGTCCGTGAGGTAGGCGGCCAGCGCGGAACGGGCATGCCCTCCGCCATAGGCGGAGCCAAGAGAGGCGAACACCTCTGTCATCCCCTGCAGGATGCGCACATCCGACGACGAGCTGGAGGCCGCACGCTGCCCTGAGCCCGGGGAGGTGGATTTCGGCCGGTGGGCCCAGTCGGGCAGGGCGAGAGCTGTCAGCGTGTAGGCGCCGGCGGTCAGTGAGGACCGGCGGGCAGGGTCCGTGTCCTGTCGGCACAGGGAGGTGAGCCTGCGCAGCGGGTCGCTCTCATCGAGTGGATCGGGTCGGCGGGCCGCGTGGCCGTGCGGTGGCTGGGGCAGTCCGGTGTCCTCGGGAGTGACGACGCGCCCGCTGCGGCGGCTCAGTGCCCTGGCGGCGAGATCGGGAATGGGGGCCTGGGGGCGCGAACCGGAGAGCCAATGTGCCACTGACGTACGGTCGTAGCTCAACGTCAACCCCGCAGCTGTGCCTAAGGAGTTGACCGCTCTGGCCAAGTCCCCGGCGCTCCAGCCGACCTCGGCGAGCAATGCGGACAATTGGCGGTTGGGGGCACGGCGTGACACGGGAAATCTCCTGTCAGTCGAATGATCTCGCCTCCCGGAGATCGTGCGTGAAGGGCGAAGGCGGTGCTGCTCTGCGCACATCACCGACCGTGCCGCTCGCGTCTTCCCGCGGGGACAGTGCGTACGGATCCCAGTACCCGCACCTCGAACAGTCATGGGGGCGCGCTGGCGCACGCGAGGAATCCCGCGCGCCCCCTGGACGCTGGGCCGCCCCCTGGACGCTGGGCCGCGGCGTGGAATCCCTGCGCGGCGGGGAGTTCGTCTCACTGCCCTGCCCCTTGGGCCAGAAAAGGGCCACCGGCGTTGTCCCGCTCAGCGGGCCGGGGCTTCGGGCGTTCAACGCGTTCACGCCTGGATCACCGTGCCAGCGGGATACGACTGCACGTGAGGGTACTTGATGGATGCGTACCTTCTGGCGGATTGGCCGGCCAGGCGTGGCGTTCGACGTATCCCCGCCCCTCTTGTGTTTTCGGCCAGAGGCTTCCGTGGTGTCGGCAGCGCCGTTCACGACGGACATCTCTGGTCGGGGGCGCCTGGGTTGGGGCAGATACCCGGACGGTCATATGGCATCGAACGCGCCAGGTGCCGCTCTCATGCGGCGCTGTTGACCACGGCGGCCGACCTTACGCCTCTCGCATGTCATGGGTGCCTCACGCCGCAACGTATCGGAGTGTCAAGTGGACGAGAAGCGGGATTTTCAGGGGGCAACGGTCGCGGCTTCGGGCCGGTCACCGAGCGCCGGTTCCCGGATCGACGGACTTGGCGCGTACCGGCCCGTGACCGTGGTGAACAACGAGGAGTCAGCCACGACGGCGGGCGTCAGCGCCGAGTGGATCTCGAAACGGATCGGAGTTGAGGAACGACGTCGTGCCACGGTGACGGAGACGGTCGTGACGATGGCCGTCGCAGCGGGCAGGGAGGCGCTGGCTGACTGCGGTGCCACCGCTGATGACGTCGACGTCGTGCTCCTTGCCACCTGTTCCATGCCGTCTCCCATGCCCAACGGGGCTGCGTCAGTCGCTGCCGCTATCGGCTGTACGGCATCGGCCGGGTTCGATCTCAATGCCGCGTGTTCGGGGTTCTGCCATGGCTTGGCGGTCGCTGATGCTCTGGTGCGGGCCGGAACCGCCCGGAGCGTGCTGGTGATCGGTTCGGAGCGGATGACGGACTGGGTGGCGCCCGAGGACCGCAATACTGGTCCGATCTTCGCAGACGGGGCGGCCGCGGCTTTCGTGGTTCCGTCCTCTGTGCCCACCATCTTTCCTGTCGCGTGGGGCAGTGACGGTGCGCAGTCGGACCTGATCAAGATCCCTGGCGAGACGGGCCGGATGGAGATGGCGGGTCGCAAGGTCTTTCGCTGGACCACCTCCGAGCTGGCCGCTGTCATGCAAGTTGCCTGCGAGCGGGCGGGCTTGGAACGTTCCGACCTGCGGGCGTTCGTGCCGCATCAGGCGAATTTGCGCATCGTCGATGCCCTGAGGCAGAGCATGGATACGCCTGATCTGGTGACCGCCACTGACGTAATCAAAGCGGGCAACACCTCGGCCGCGTCCGTCCCGCTCGCTCTGCACGCGCTGCGCCAGAGGGGCGATGTCAGTCGAGGAGATCCCGTTCTCCTCTTCGGGTTCGGTGCGGGACTGTCCTATGCGGCGCAAGTCGTTCTGTGCCCGTGACGACCCAGTCCATTTCAACGATCCGACCTTCTCAATCAAGGAGAAAACCGTGTCCATCGATCAAGGCACTCTGGTTCAGGTGCGGAACATCGTTGCTTTCCTCAGCGAGCGGCCCGCAGATGACGTCAGGCCGGGCCACAGGCTGCTGGAGGACCTCGGTCTTGACTCCCTCAAGATCACGGAGCTGGCGCAGAAGCTCGAGAACGCGTTGGGCAAGCCCATCGACGACGACTTGCTCAACGCGGACGGCACCACCGTCGCCCACTGCGCCGAGATCGCCCAGAACGCCTGAGGTGCCGCCTCGGCAGGTAATGGCGAAAGGACGATGAGTATGAGCGCGGCACCAACCGCCCGGGCAGATGTCAGCGGTATCGACAGCATTCTCACCTGCTCCGAGATCGCTCTGAAGATTCTCTTGGCCACCAGGCCCGTTCGCCGTCGTGATGCGGCACTGACACAGCAGTTGCCGCCCAGCGGGCCGATGCACGGATGGGAGGCAGTGAGCGGTCATGGCGCGGAACGTGAGTAATGCCGAACAGAAGAACGTGAGTAATGCCGTAAAGAAGAAGGACTCGCCAGCACCGGTTCAGGCCGGCTGGGGCGCCGGGCTGCCCCGCACGGGCACCGGTGCAGCACACGGGAAAGTCATCCTGTTGGGGGAGCACGCCGCGGTCTATGGGGCCCCCACCGTGGCGCTGCCGGTGCCGGGCCTGGGATGCCGAGCCCGCGTGGTGCGCAGTGACCGGGGCGGGGGTCGGCCGTCGGCGTTCCAGCTGGTTCAGACGCCACCAGGCGTGCCGCGCGGACCCATACCAGCGGCGCTCCACACCACGGAGAGTCTCGTGCCGGAAGGGTTGCGGAAACTCACCGAGGCCATGCTGCGCCAGGTGCGCCGGCGGGGGACATCGGGCGTGGATGTGCTGGTGGAGAGCGGGGTGCCGCCTGCACGTGGCCTCGGCGCCAGTGCGGCGTGCGCCCGCGCTGTGGCCCAGGCACTGAACGGCCTTCTTGGGCTGCGTCTGAGCGCCGACGCTGTCTTTCACTATGTGCAGGTGTCCGAGAAGGCGGCGCATGGCAGGGCCAGCGGCATCGATGCCCTGGCCACTGGCAGCCACAGGCCGGTGCTGCTGGCCGACGGGCGGATCAGTAACCCGCCGGTGGGAGCCGACGGTTGGATCGTGGTGGCGGACAGCGGTAGCAGCGCCTCCACGAAGGAGGCCGTCACGATGCTGCGGGAGAGCTTCGACAAGCATCCCGGCAGCCGTGAGGCGTTCCTCAGCCACTCGGTGACACTGACCCGTGCCGGGCTGCGCGACCTGGAACAGGGTCATCTGGTGGCGCTGGGGCGGCGGCTCACGGACTGCCACGGCCTGCTCGCCGGACTCGAGCTGACCACCGACCGGACCAACCGCCTGGTGGAAGCCGCGCTCCAGGCCGGCGCACTGGGCGCGAAGATGAGTGGCGGGGGACTCGGCGGCTGCGTGATAGCCCTGACGGCCACCGAGCGCACGGCCGACGCGCTGGCATCCGCGCTCGCGCGCGAGCCGGGCGTGCGCTGTTGGACGGCTCCGCTGACGAGGGGTGAGGGCCATGCCGGGATCTGACGGCTCCGTCGCGGTGGCCCATCCCAACATCGCGCTGGTCAAGTACTGGGGAAAGCGTGATGAAGACCTTGTCCTGCCGTACGCCGACAGTCTCTCGATGACACTGGACGTCTTTCCCACCACTACCCAGGTCCGACTCGCCGACTGCGCCGCACAAGATGTCGTGATCGTGGACGGTGCCGTGGACCGGGGCGAGACGGCCCGGCGCGTCACCGGATTTCTGGATCTCGTCCGTGAGCGGGCCGGAAGGACCGAACGCGCCATGGTGGCAACCCGTAACACCGTTCCGGTCGGCGCCGGTCTGGCCTCATCGGCCAGCGGGTTCGCCGCCCTCGCCCTCGCTGCAGCCTCCGCCTACGGCCTGTCCGTTGAACCGGTGGAGCTGTCCCGACTGGCCCGCCGCGGCTCCGGGTCCGCCGCACGGTCCGTCTTCGGCGGCTTCGCCATCTGGCACGCCGGCGCGCCTGACCACCCGGATCCCGACCTTGCCTCCTACGCCGAGCCGCTCGTGAACGCACGTCTGGACCTCGCCCTGGTCGCCGTCCTGCTGGAGAGCGGACCCAAGCCGGTCTCCAGCCGTGAGGCCATGCGGCGCACGGTAAGGACCTCGCCACTCTTCCCCGGCTGGCTCGCCGCGGCCCGTAGCGATCTGACGGCTATGCGCGAGGCACTGACCCAGGGCGATATCGCCACCGTGGGCGAGATCGCCGAGCGCAACGCCCTCGGCATGCACCAGACCATGGAGAGTGCGGTGCCGCCCGTGCACTACCGCACGCCCGCCTCGTACCGGGTACTTGAGGAGGTGCGCCGCATGCGCGCATGCGGCGCGCAGGCCTGGGCGACGATGGATGCCGGGCCCAACGTCAAAGTGCTGTGCGCCCACGACAACGCGGAGCGTGTGGCCCGCGAACTGCGTCAGCTGTCCGGCTGCGTGGCGGTGGTGGCCCGCAGCGGGCCCGGCGCGACACTCGACAGGGCGGTGCGCTGATGCCGTCGACCGTCACGCGCAGCGCGCCGGGCAAGCTTCTTGTCGCAGGGGAGTACGCCGTCCTGGAGCCCGGGCAGCCGTCGATTGTTGCGGCTGTGGACCGTTTCATCACCGTCGAGGCCTCGCCGCCTCACAGCGGCGAGGTGGTGCTTGCCACCGATCTGCTGCCGCACGAAGTGAAGATGGTCCGCGCACGGGCAGGACTGTGGCCCACCGACCCGGCGGAAGCCCGTCATCTCGGCGGGTCCCTCGCCCATCTGGTCTCCGTCGTCGAGGTCGTCGACCAACTGCGATCCGAGCTCGGGTTGAGGCCGGTCCCGGTGCGACTGTCGGTCCGCAGCGCACTGCACGAGCATGGCACCAAAATCGGATTGGGGTCGAGCGGCGCGGTGACGGTCTCGGCTGTCACCGCCCTGACGGCCTTCTGCGGTATGCCGATGTCACCGGAACTGCGCTTCCGCCTGGCGCTGCTGGCAAGCATCCGCGTGGATCCCGGCCCTTCCGGCGCGGATCTGGCCGCCAGCACGTGGGGCGGCTGGATCCACTATCGCGCACCGGACCGCGCCCGTCTGCTGCACCTTCTGAAGCGGGCCGGTGTCGCAAAGACGCTGCAGGCCACGTGGCCCGGCCTGACAGCACACGTCCTGCCATCGCCGGCCACACTGCACCTGTACGTCGGCTGGAGCGGCAGCCCGGCCTCCACCACCACGCATGTGAGCCATCTGTCCCGCACTTCGTGGTGGCACAGCACGGGCCGCAGCCGGTTTCTGGCGCGCAGCGCGAACTGTGCGACGACAGCGGCGCACGCGCTCGAGCAGCAGGATTCAGCGACGTTTCTCGCCGCCATCCGCACCGCGCGCCGCCTCCTGGCCGGCCTCGACCATGCGACGGCACTCGGCATCTTCACACCCAAGCTCACTGAGCTGTGCGCCATCGCCGAGGCGTGCGGCGGCGCGGGTAAGCCGTCCGGAGCCGGCGGTGGCGACTGCGGCATCGCCCTGCTACCGAAGACGGCCGACGCCCACGCTCTACGAACGCGCTGGGCAGCAGCAGGGATCACTGCGCTGCCGCTGCGGGTCACCGACGCACTGGCCGCCGCCGATGGCGGATCCCGCGCGATGGGCCCGGACGTCATGCAGGGGCCGATCCCGCAACCTCCCGTCATCTTCGACTGAGGACCATCTCCATGAGCGGATCACGCAAAGACGACCATGTGCGGCTCGCGGTCGCCCAGCACGAAACAGTCGGCGAGACCCCAGCCGACCCGACGGCACACCCACCCAGCCAGTTCGACGAAGTGCACTTCGTCCACCACGCTCTGGCCGGCACCGACCGGGACCGCGTCTCACTGCGCACCCGGTTCGGCGGACTGGACTGGCCCGTGCCCCTCTACATCAACGCCATGACCGGTGGCAGCACGAAAACCGGCGAGATCAACCGCGACTTGGCGATCGCCGCCCACGAGACCGGGGTGCCCATCGCCACCGGCTCCATGAGCCCCTATCTCAAAGATGCCTCCACAGCCGGCACCTTCACCCCACTGCGCGAACACAACCCGCAAGGCTTCGTGATGGCAAACGTCAACGCCACCACCACCCCGGAACAGGCGCGCCGAGCCGTCGCCCTGTTGGACGCCGATGCCTTGCAGATCCACCTCAACACCGTCCAGGAAACCGTCATGCCCGAAGGAGACCGCTCCTTTGGCCACTGGCCCGCGGGCATCGAGAGCATCACCACGGCCGTCGACGTTCCGGTCGTGGTCAAGGAGGTCGGCTTCGGCCTCAGCGGCCAGACCGTCTCCCAACTGGTCGACCTGGGCGTCCACATCGCCGACGTGGCCGGACGCGGCGGCACCAACTTTGCCCAGATAGAGAACGGGCGCCGCCCGCAGGCCGACTACACCTACTTGGAATCCTGGGGACTGAGTACGCCGGCCGCCCTGCTCGACGCACGCGGCCACGGCCTGCCGCTGCTCGCTTCCGGAGGAATCCGCCACCCCCTCGACGTCGCCCGGGCCCTAGCCCTGGGAGCCCACGCCGTGGGCGCCTCCGGAGGCTTCCTCGCCACCCTCCTCTCCGGCGGGGTCAGCGCCCTCATCCAGCAGATCACCAACTGGCTGGAACAGCTCACGGCCCTCATGACGCTCCTGGGAGCCCACAGCCCGGCCGCTCTCACCGACTGCGACGTCCTCGTGACCGGATCCCTGCGCCAATTCTGCGACCAACGCCATATCGACAGCCCCAGCCCCCACGGAGAGCGCCGATGAATGACCAACCCACCCTGACCAAGTCGACCGCAGCGCACATCCCCACGCGCTGGATCGGCCCGCTGCGCGTGTCCGGAAACGTGGCCACCACTGAAATCGAGGTGCCCCTGGCCACGTACGAGTCGCCGCTGTGGCCGGCCGTCGGCCGCGGCGCGCAAGTGTCCAGGATGGTCGAGAGCGGCATCACCGCCACCCTCGTGGACGAGCGCATGACCCGCTCCGTCCTCGTCGAAGCGGACACCGCCGCAATCGCCCACGCCGCTGCCCGTGCCGTACACGGCCGCCTCGATGAACTGCGCGCCATCACCCGCGCCACCAGCCGGTTCGCCGAACTGCTGAGCGTGCGCGAAGAGATCGCCGGCTCTCTGCTCTTCTTACGCTTCGAGTTCAGCACGGGAGACGCCTCCGGTCACAACATGACCACCCTCGCCGCGGACGCCCTGCTCGGCCACCTCCTCGAGCATGTGCCCGGCATTCGCTACGGATCGATCTCCGCCAACTACTGCACCGACAAGAAGGCCACCGCCATCAACGGCATCCTGGGCCGCGGCAAAAACGTGATCACGGAAATCCTCATCCCCGAGCGGATCGTGACAGGGCGTCTGCACACCACGGCTGCGCAGATCGCCAAACTCAATACCGACAAAAACCTGGTGGGCACGCTGCTGGCCGGCGGCATCCGCTCCGCCAACGCCCACTACGCGAACATGCTCCTGGCCTTCTACCTCGCCACTGGCCAAGACGCCGCCAACATCGTGGAAGGCTCCCAGGGCGTCACCCTCGCCGAAGACCGCGACGGCGACCTCTACTTCTCCTGCACCCTGCCCAACCTGATCGTCGGCACCGTCGGCAACGGCAAAGGCCTCGACTTCATCGAGGAAACACTCACCACCCTCGGTTGCCGCGAGGAGCGCACCGCAGGCGACAACGCACGCCGCCTCGCCGTCCTGGCCGCGGCCACCGTGCTCTGCGGTGAACTGTCACTGCTCGCCGCCCAGACCAATCCGGGCGAACTCATGAAGGCCCATACCCGTCTCGAACGCCTCGCTGGAGGGCACCATGCCCACTGACCGCGCCGTAGGCATCCACGACCTCTCCTTTCGCACAGGCAGCCTCGTCCTCACCCACGCCGAACTCAGCAAGCACACCGGCGCCAGCGTGGCCAAGTACCACCAGGGCATAGGCCAGCAGGCCATGAGCCTGCCCGCCGCCGACGAGGACATCGTCACCATGGCTGCCGACGCGGCGGCGCCGATCATCGAACGCCACGGCACCGACCGCATCCGCACGCTCCTCTTCGCCACCGAGACATCCATCGACCAGTCCAAAGCAGCCGGCGTGTACGTCCACTCGCTACTCGGCCTCCCCTCACACATCAGGGTCGTCGAGCTCAAGCAAGCTTGCTATGGAGCAACCGCGGCCCTCCAGTTCGCGGCCGCCCTGGTCCAACGCGAGCCCGAGCAGCAGGTCCTGGTTCTTGCCAGTGACGTCGCCCGCTACGACCTCGACAGCCCGGGAGAGGCCACCCAAGGGGCCGCCGCAGCAGCCATGCTGGTCTCAGCCGACCCTTCCCTCGTCGAGATCAACACCCCATCCGGCCTCTACACACACGACGTCATGGACTTCTGGCGCCCCAACTACCGCGCCAACGCTCTCGTCGACGGGAAGAAGTCCATGACCGCCTACCTGTCGGCAGTCGATGGCGCACGGCGCGACTACCAGGCACGCGAGGGCCTTCCGATCGAGAAGATCCGCACCGTCTGCTACCACCAGCCCTTCACCCGCATGGCGTTCAAAGCCCATCGGCACCTCCTCGACGGAGCGGGCGTCGAAACCGACACCGCAGCAATCGATGACGCCATCGCACCCACCACCCGCTACAACGAAATCATCGGCAACAGCTACACCGCATCCCTCTACCTCGCCCTCGCGGCCCTGCTGGACGGAGACGACGAACTCGACGCGGCAACACTCGGCTTCTTCAGCTACGGCTCCGGAAGCGTCGCCGAATTCTTCACCGGCCGAGTCGTTCCGGGCTACCGCGCCCGGCTCCGCACCAGCGCGCACCTGGAGGCGATTTCACGACGCCGCCCCATCGACTACAACGCCTACCGCCACTTGCGCACACAGCCCCTGCCCAACGACGGAGCCCAGCATCGTCTGCCCCACCAGACCTCGGGATCATTCCGTCTCAACGGAATCGAGGACCACCAGCGCATCTACGAGACAGTCCACGCATCCGCCGACATCGCGTAGCCCAAGGGCACGCCGCCACCCGGCTCCCACCGCCCGACAAGAACCCGCAGCCCCACCCCGGATGCAAGCCCGGCCGCGCGGGACAGCATCACGAGAAGCTCACGTGCCAACGCGGCAATCCGGCCGAGAGGAAACCATCGAAGCCAGCACAACCGGGATTCACCCAACCGGGTTGCGCCCACAAACGACAAACGAGGAGGAGTCTGCCATGCGCTCGAGCCAAACGGTCCCAGGAGCCGGCACGATCCAGCCGCCGGAGGGGGATCCGACCAAGACCGGCATGACATCCCAACACCCCAATGCCACCACCCTGCGCGCCGTCTACACCGATCTGCGCACCATCGGACGCTACTGTGCCCCGACCATCGCTCTCCATCCGGCACATCACACCCGATGCGACACCGGAACCCTCCTGGGGCTCGACGCCGCGATCGCACACGAGCAAGCCCTGTTCAGCCTGACCCACGACACCGTGGTGATGGAACTGGAGTACGTCGCCGCCAACGACCACTACGGCGTGGCCATCGGCCTGATGCACGCGGAAGAACCCACCCCCGTCCAGGTGCCGTTCTGTGGGGTATGGCAGTTCGACGACCAAGGACGACTGGTCGAGCACTGGGAACATGACACCGAACCCACCGCGTTCACAGCCCTCACACCCGACATCTGACCATGACGCCGCGTCCGTCGCGCCGGGGCGTGGAGGCGACCATCACGGCGACGCTCGCCGGCGGCCGGGGCCCCGCGTGTCGCGGAACCCCGGCCGGTCTGACGGGAACGCCAGGCTCAGGCGCGGGCGGGTGCCTGCTCGGTCGGCGCCGCTTTCTCGGACGTGGCGTCGTCGCTGCCGCGCAGAGCGGGGATGAGGCTCGCGACGGCGGCCGATACGAGTGCCACACCGCAGCCGATCATGAGGCCCGTGCGGAAACCGTCCTCGGAAGCGAGTGTGTGGCCGCCCAGGGTCATCGTCATCTGCGCGAGGACGACACCGATCACTGCCGACCCGATGGTGGTGCCGAGCGAGCGCATCAGGGTGTTGAAGCCGTTGGCCGCGGCCGTCTCGGAGACGGGGACCGCGCTCATGATCAGAGCGGGCATGGAGCCGTAGGCGAGGGCGACGCCGCTGTTGATGACGATGCCGACGATCATCAGGCCCCAGGCGGTGCCCATGAGCGGCAGTGCGATGCCGTACCCGACCGCCATCACGAGGGCGCCGCAGATCAGGGCGAACTTGGGGCCGCGTGCGTTGATGAGCTTGCCGCCGAGCGGGGAGATGAGCATCATCATCACGCCGCCGGGCGCCATCCACAGGCCCGCCGCCAGCATCGACTGGCCCAGGCCGTAGCCGGTGGCCTCGGGGAACTGGAGCAGCTGCGGCGCGATCAGCATGAAGGCGTACATGCCGACACCGATGAGGATCGAGGCGGCGTTGGTGAACAGCACGCGGGGGCGGGCGGTGGTCCGTAGGTCGACCAGGGGGTCACGGGTACGCAGTTCGTAGAATCCCCACGCGGCGAGCGAGACGACCGCGAGGGCGAGCAGGCCGAGGGTGCTGCCCGAGGCCCAGCCCCAGTCGCCGCCCTTGCTGATGCCGAGGAGCAGCGAGACCAGGCCGATGGCGAGGCCGATGGCGCCCGGCGCGTCGAAACGCTGGCCCTTGGCACCGGCGGGGACGTCCGGGACGACGAAGAAGATCAGGGTGCCGATCATCAGGGCGAGAGCGGCGGCACCCCAGAACAGCACCCTCCAGTCCGCGTACTGGGCCACGGCCGCGGCCAGGGGCAGGCCGATGGCGCCGCCGATGCCCATGGACGCGCTGACCAGGGCGATGGAGCCGCTCAGCTTCTCCGCAGGGACGACGTCGCGTAGCAACGCGATGCCGAGGGGCACCATGCCCATGCCCATGCCTTGCAGACCGCGCCCGACGATCATCGGCACGACGGACGAGGCGAGCGCACAGACGACCGAGCCGATGACGAGGGGCACGGCGCAGACGAGCAGCATGCGCCGCTTGCCGAACAGGTCGCCGAGGCGCCCGGAGACCGGCACGCACACGCCGGCGACGAGCAGGGTGACGGTGACCACCCAGGCCGCGTTCGACGCGCTGGTGTCCAGGATCTGCGGCATCTCCGCGATCAACGGGGTCACCAGCGTCTGCATGACCGCGGCGACAGTGCCCGCCAAGGCGAGCGTGGCGACGACTGCGCCTGATCGAGCGGTCGGCTGGGGACCGTCCATGGTGGAGCTCCTCTAGGAAACGTCTCTACGAAACATCGGCAAGGTCCATATGCGCCGGGAAGCGCCATGTGCATAGTACACACTACGTGGCCCAGCCATATTGAGTGGTTGATGCATATAGTGGGGCTCGGGGAATGTGCGGGAGCCACGACGCGGAGGGATGTCACGTGAGCAGGGCGGAGCAGGCGGCGGACCGGGTGGAGTTCGAGCAGATGCTGATGGGCCGCTACATGCATCTGCACAAGAGCAAAGGGCGCCGGGCCGGCGGTGTCCTCGACCGCAGCGCCTACATCCTCCTCAGCCGCATCCGCACGCAGGGCCCGATGTCGATCAGCCAGCTCGGCGACGCCTTCGGCCTCGACGTCTCCACGCTCAACCGGCAGACCGCGTCCGCCATGCGCGCGGGCCTCGTCGAGCGCATCCCCGACCCCGAGGGCGGCATGGCCCGCAAGTTCCGCATCACCGAGGAGGGCGAACACCGCCTCGACGAGGAACGTGCGTACATCGTCGCGAGCCTGGGCCGCATCATGACCGACTGGCCCGAGGAGGACATCGCGGCGTTCGCCGACTACCTCCAGCGCTTCAACGCGGGCATCGAGCGGCTTTACGGCATGCCCTGGCCGCGTCCACAGAAGGAGCCCTCGTCAGTGGTGAACTGACGAGGGCTCCGGGCTCCTCGGACGCCTCTGCCTCAGCGAGCCGTCACATCGGACGCCTTCCAGCGCTGGTTGGCGCCGGAGTTCGGTGTCCACGTCGTGACGGCGGCTCCGTCGTGCGTGGCCTGGCCGCCGACCTCCAGGAGCCGGCCGGTGGCCGCGTTGACGAGGGTCCAGGTGCCGTCACCGGTCGTGGACATGATCCACTGGGCGGCCTTGCCGCGCGGCCCGGTATCGGGCTCGACCACCGGGGCGCCGTCACGGACGGCAAGGCGCTTTCCCTCCGCCCGGTCGGTGAACACGTACCGGCGCTTGTTGCCGGTGTCACCGCTGATCTCCCGCAGCCGCCACTGCTGTCCCGCCGTGTCCGCGGCGGTCTTGACGACCAGGCCGGTGCCGTTGTCGGCGACGGTGAGCTCCTTGCCGCTCTGGGCTCCGGTCAGCTCGTACGTGTGGTCCTTCTTCAGCAGGGCGGCGTCCTTCGCGACCCCCGAGACACCTTTGACGAGGAACGAGGTCACCGACTGGGCGGGCACCTCGAAGGTGGCCTTCTTGCCGCTGACGGCGAGGGGAGCGTGCCGTTCGAGCTTGCCCTCGGCGCTGGTCACGACGGGTGTGACGGTGGCCGAGCCGCGCACGCGGTCGAACTTGGACAGGTCGACCGTGACCGTACGCGCGGCGGTCGTGCTGTTGACGTGGACGACCGTCGCCGCGTCACCCTTCCGGGACACGGCGGCGGCGCTGGAGGTGTCGTCGACCTTGACGAGCCGGTCGCCGGGCTTGATGAAGTGGGTGAAGTTGCGGGCCGTGTCGAACTTGGTGTTCGTCCGGATCGGGCAGGTCTCCAGCGTGTCCTTGGAGGTGCAGCTGAACGGCAGCTGGATGCTGCCCCAGTTGCCGCCCTTGGCGGACTCGCCGCCCGGCTTCATGTTGTCGTAGTCCTCCACCGGCTGCCAGAACACCCAGGCCTTCGGCTCCAGTTCACGCAGGTCGTCGACCATCCGCTGGGCCATGCCGAGCCCCGGCCGCATGTCGTCGAAGTCCTGCCCGTCGCCCCAGTCGCCCTCGACCTCGCTCATCCACAGCGGCTTGTCCGCCGCCTTGGCCAGGTCGCGCACGCTGGTGCGGCCGTCGGTGCCGTAGGTGTGGACGTTCATCTGGCCGACGGCGTCCCTCACCTCCTGCGGGTAGGTGTTCCAGTTCCGCGTGAAGGTGGTGGGGTTGGTCTCGTCCATCGCGGAGATCTCCGCACCGGTCCTGGATTTCGCGAGTGCCGGGTCGAGCGCCTTGATCACCTTCTGCTGGAGCTCGGGGCCGATGTGCGCCCCTTCCTGGCGGCCGCCGACCGGCTCGCCGTCCTCGCCCAGGCGAGTGCCCCAGTAGTCGGTGTTCGGTTCGTTGAACGGATCGAGGGTGTCGACCTTGATGCCGTGGGCCTTTTCGAGCCGCTCGGTCGCGCCCACCAGGTAGGAGGCGAAATCGTCGACGGAACCGGTCTTGAGCTGGTCGGTGCCCGCGTCGAAGTTGCCCGAGACGTAACCGCTCTCGGTCATGAACCAGGGCGGCGAGTTGCTGAACGTCTCCCAGTGGTCGACGTCCTTCTTGATCCGGTCGACCCACCAGCGCTGGGTGGCGTCGGCCTTCGGGTTCCAGTCGGCCTTGTCCGCGGCGCTCCACCAGTCGGTGTCCTCGCGGGTGGTGCCCGCGGGGGCCTTCCACCAGCCCTCCACCGCGCCGCCTGGGCGCAGATAGTCCTTGACGTCGGGGGCGTTGCCGCCACCGATGTTGTAGCGGGCGATGTTCAGGGCGAGGCCGTCGTCGCCGAAGAGGAGCCGGGCCAGCTTCTCGCGTATCTCCTTGGGGTAGTCGCCGGTGGCGTTGGCGAACCAGACCAGGCTCGTGCCCCAGCCCTCGAACTTCTCGTGCTGGTAGGAGGGGTCGGGCCGGACGGTGACGGCGGCGGAGGCCGCGGCGGCCGGCTGCGGCGGTGCGGTGAGCAGCGCCGCCCCGGTGGCCAGGGCGGTGATGCCGACGATGCCCATGAGTCGTCTGTTGCGGGTGCGAGGTGCCAACGTGTGCTCCCAACGTAGGTGCGCTTCGAGGCCGTGCCGTCCCGCACGCGAGCAGGACGGCACGGCCCTCCGACGGGGTGGCGCTGTACAGGAGGGGGTGGTCTCGGGGTTGGTGTCAGAGGCTGGTGTTCGTCTGTCGCAGGACGGCGACTTCCCTTGGCGGCAGGACGAGAGCGCCGTCGGCGGCGTCCCGGGCGCCGCCGACCAGGACGTCTCCGGCCAGCCCTGGCAGCGGCACGGTGTCGTCCGTCCGGTTGACCAGGAACAGGTAGCGGCTCTCGGCGTCGCGGCGTACGGCGAGCTCGACGTGTCCGCGTGCGGGGGCGGGCAGTTCGCTGTCGACACCGGCCGGGGCGAGGAGCCGCGGCAGCAGAGTGGTCAGGCCGTCCCTGCCGAGCCGGGTGGAGACGTACGCCGCCGAACCCCGCCCTGCCGTACGGCGGGTGACGGCGGGCCGCTCGGCGTAGGCACCGGTGCTGTACCGGGCGAGCACCTCCACCTCCGCTCCTGTGACGTCGATCCGGTCGGTCCACACCGTGCCCGTGGTGGCGTTGTCCAGCGCGACCGTGTCGTCGTCGAGCAGCGGCCCGAACTCCTCCACACGGATGCCGAGCAGGTCGCGCAGCGCTCCGGGATAACCGCCGAGCCAGATGTGGTCGTTCTCGTCGACGATGCCCGAGAAGTAGGTGGTGACCAGATGGCCGCCGCCCTCGACGTAACGCGTGAGGTCCTTCGCGAGAGCCTCGGGGACCACGTGCAGCACGGGCGCGATCAGGACGTCGTACGGGGCCAGGTCGTTCCGCGTGGTCACCACGTCGGCGCGGATGCCGAGGGCCAGGAGCGCGGAGTACCAGTCGAGGGCCTCTTGGTGGTAGTCGAGGCGGGAGGTGGGATGCGAATCCTGCTCGCTGGCCCACCACGAGTCCCAGTCGAACAGGACGGCCACCCGCGCCGCCTCGCGTCCGGCCCCCGCGACGGGCGAGAGCTCCCTCAAGGTCTGCCCCAGACCGGTCACCGCACGGAACAAGTCGCTGTCGGCTCCGGCGTGCGGCACCATCGCCGAGTGGTACTTCTCGGCACCGGCCGCCGACTGGCGCCACTGGAAGAAGCACACGGCGTCGGCGCCGTGCGCGACGTGCAGCAAGGAGTCGCGGGCGAGGTCGCCCTCGCGCTTGGCCAGGTTGACCGGCTGCCAGTTGACGGCGCTGGTGGAGTGCTCCATGAGGAACCACGGGCGGTGGCCCGCGAGGGAGCTGGTGAGGTTGGCGGAGAAGGACAGCTCGTCACGGGCCTGCGGCCCAGGCACGACGTAGTGGTCGTTCGAGACGAAGTCGACCTCGCCCGCCCAGTCCGCGTAGTCCATGCCCTTGGTACCGCCCATCACCATGAAGTTCGTGGTGACGGGCACCTGGGGGGTGAGTTCGCGCAGCACGTCACGCTCCGCCCGCAGATACTCCTTCAGCGCGTCCGACGAGAACCGCTTGAAGTCCAGCTGCTGGGTGGGGTTGGGGTGCGAAGCGGCGAGCCGCGGCGGCAGGATCTGCTCCCAGTCGCTGTAGCGCTGCGCCCAGAATGCCGTGCCCCAGGCGTGGTTGAGGCCGTCGAGCGTGGTGTAGCGGGTGCGCAGCCAGCCGCGGAAGGCACGGGCCGCGTCGTCGGAGTAGTCGTAGATGTTGTGGCAGCCGAGCTCGTTCGAGACGTGCCAGGCCACGAGCGCGGGGTGGTCGGCGTAGCGCAGGGCCATCTCGCGCACCAGGCGCAGCGCGTGGTCCCTGAAGACGGGGGAGGTGGGCCGCCAGTGCTGCCGCGCCCCCGGCCACACCGTCTCACCGGACGCGGTCACCGGAAGGATCTCCGGGTGCGCGGCGGTGAGCCAGGGCGGCGGGGACGCGGTGGCGGTGGCCAGGTCGACGCCGATGCCGCCCGCGTGCAGGAGGTCCATGACCTCGTCGAGCCACGCGAAGTCCCAGGTGTCCGCGGCAGGTTGGATGCGGGCCCAGGAGAAGATCCCCACGGAGACGATGTTGACGCCGGCCTCGCGCATCAGCCGGACGTCCTCCTCCCAGACCGCGCGCGGCCACTGCTCGGGGTTGTAGTCGGCGCCGTACGCCAGCCTGGGCGTGACGTCACCGTCCGGTCCGCGCAGCAGCCGGGACGGGAGGGTGGGGGGCATGGTGGTCCTTCCGGTGTGTTGCTCGGATTGCTTCGGATCGCTTCGGATCACTGGGGATGCACAGAGGCGCGGCCGGGAAGGCCACGTCACTTCTGGACGCTGAAGCCCTGCTCGTTGCCGTACTTGACGGAGGCGTCCTGCCAGGACTTCAGGCCCTTCGACAGGGGAGTTCCGGAGACGTAGGCCTTGCCCGCGGTGTCGTTGAAGACCGAGTTGGCGTACACCTGGTAGGGCAGGTACTTCCAGTCGTCGGCGACGTTCGCCGCGGACTGTGCGAAGACCTTGTTGGCCTTCTGGCCGCCGAAGTACGGGAACTCGGTGTTCTGGAACGCCTTGGACTGAAGGTCCTTGGTGGTCGCCGGGAAGGCGCCCTCCGAGATGCGGGTCTGCACGCCCTTGCCGGAGTTGGCGTACTCGACGAACGCGTAGGCGAGTTCTTTGTTCTTGCCGAGCTCGGGCAGGGCGAGCGAACTGCCGCCGTTCTCGGCGCTCGCCTTGTCGCCCGCTGTCCACTGCGGCAGCGGCGCGGCGCGCCAGTCGCCGGAGGCCTCCTTCACGCCGGAGGCGAAGTTGGCGGGCATCCAGGCGCCGGAGGGCAGGGTCGCGATGGTGCCGTCACCGAAGGCCTTGTACCACTCGTCGGTCCACGGGTTGATCGGAGCGATCAGCTTCTCGTCGATGAGCTTCTGCCAGGTCTCGGTGTAGGCGCGGGCGCCCTTGTCGGAGAAGTCGATGCCCACCTTGGTGCCGTCGACCTTGTACGGGCGCGCACCGGCCTGCCACAGCAGGCTGGTCGTGAGGCCCGCCTCGCCCGTGTCGCTGGTGATGTACGCCTTCGGGTCGGCCTTGTGCAGCTTGCGGGCGGCCTGGAGGTACTCGTCCCAGGTCGTCGGCACCTCGATCTTGTGCTTGTCGAAGACCTTCTTGTTGTAGAAGAGGGCCATGGGGCCGGAGTCCATCGGCAGGGCGTAGACGCCCTCACCGGACTTCACCGCGTTCCACGGACCCGGAGAGTACGAGTCCTTCAGCTTGTCCGCGCCGAAGGGGGCCAGGTCGGTGATGGACTTGGTCAGGGCGTACTGGCTCAGGGCGTAGTACTCGACCTGCGCGACGTCGGGGACGCCCTTCTTCGCCGAGATGGCGTTCTGCAGGGCCGTGTACTGGTCCTTGTTGGTACCGGCGTTCACCAACTCGACGTCGACGGCGGGGTGCTCCTCCTCGAAGTCGGCGACGACCTTCTTGAGGGTGGGCTCCCACGCCCACACCTTGACCTTGCCGCCCTTCTTCAGGGCCGCCTCGATGTCCGCGGCCGAGACCTGCTTCTGGCCGGAGCTGTCGTCGGAGCCGCCGCAGGCGGTCGCCCCCAGGGCGATGGCGCAGACGAGACCTATGCCGCGCAGCAGGCGGCGGGTGTTCTGGGGCATGGGGATGCTTCCACTTCTTCGTGGGCTACGAGGGGATCTGCGAGAGGGAATCCGCAAAAGGGAATCCGCAAGGGGCGGGGCCAACCGGCAGGCGGGCGCCAAGGGCGCTACTCCTTGACGCTTCCGGCGGCCAGTCCGGACTGCCAGTACTTCTGGAGCAGCAGGAACGCGGCGATGAGCGGCAGGACGGTGATCAGCGAACCCGTGATCACCAGGTGGAAGACGGGATCGCCGCCCGCTGTCGCTGCTTGGGCGTTCCAGCTGTTCAGGCCCAGGGTCAGCGGATACCAGTCCGGGTCCTTGAGCATGATCAGCGGCAGGAAGTAGTTGTTCCAGGTCGCGACCATCGTGAACAGCAGGACGGTCACGGTGCCGGGCGCGAGCAAGGGCAGAGCGACCTGGAAGAAGGTGCGCAGCTCGCTCGCCCCGTCGATGCGGGCGGCCTCCATCAGCTCGGTGGGGATGGCCTCGGTGGCGAAGACCCACATCAGATAGAGGCCGAAGGGCGAGATGAGCGAGGGGATGATGACCGCCCAGGGAGTGTCCGTCAGGCCCATCTTGCTGAACATCAGGAAGGTGGGCACCGCCAGAGCCGTACCGGGCACGGCGACGGCACCGATGACGACGGCGAACACGGCGCGCTTGCCGAGGAAGTCGAACTTCGCGAGGGCGTAGCCGCCCAGAACCGCGAGGAAGGTGGCGCCCCCGGCCCCGACGACCACGTACAGAAGGGTGTTGAGGAGCCAGCGGGTGAAGACGCCGTCGTTGTACGTGAAGGTCGTGCTGATGTTGTCCCACAGGGCGAAGTCCCCGCCGAACCAGAGGCCGAACGAACCGGCGAGCCCCTCCTGGGTCTTGGTCGCGCTGATGACCAGCCACAGCAGCGGTACCAGGCTGTAGAGCAGGACGAGGCCGGTGAGCACGGTCAGCAGCACGCTGCGCCGGGGGCGGCCCGCGCTGTGCGGGCGGGACGCGCGGACGCGGGGTGTGCGCAGGCGGGGTGCGGCGCCCGGAGCGCGGGCGGGCGCGGGAACGGTTCGGGAAGCGGTGGTGACGGGGCTGCTCGGTCCGGTCATCGGGTCACGCTCCCTTGCGCATGCCGCGCAGCTGGACGGCGTAGGCGATGACCATGGTGATCAGGCCCATGACGATGGCGACCGTCGCGGAGTAGTTCTGCTGCTGGCCCGCGAAGGACAGCGAGTACGTGTAGAGGTTCGGGGTGTAGTCGGTGGTGATGGAGTTGCGCGCCAGGTTCTGCAGGATGCTCGGCTCGTTGAAGAGCTGGAAGCTGCCGATGATCGAGAAGATCGTCGCGATGACCAGGGCGCCGCGGATCGCGGGGAGTTTGATGGCCGTGATGACGCGGACCTGACCGGCGCCGTCGATTTCTGCGGCCTCGTACAGGGAGTGCGGGATGACGCGCAGCGCGGAGTAGAAGATCAGCATGTTGTAGCCCACGAACTCCCAGGTGACGATGTTGCCGATCGACGCGAGGACCAGTGAGGGCGAGAGCGGATCGGGCAGCGAGACGCCCAGGGCGTCGTTGATGTCGCCCACGAGCCCGAAGCGTGTGCCGTACATGAAGCCCCACATCAGCGAGGCCACCACGGCGGGCACGGCATAGGGCAGGAAGACCGAGATCCGGAAGAAGTCCTTGCCGTACAGACGGCCGCTGTCCAGGGCGAGCGCCACGAGCAGGGCGATGCCCAGCATGATCGGGACCTGGACCGCGAGGAACAGCGAGACCCGCCCGAGCGACGCCCAGAACTGGCCGTCGCCCAATGCCTGTTGGTAATTGTCGAGGCCCACGAACGTGGTGCCGCCGATGAGTTGGTCACGGAAGAGGCTGAGGTAGACCGAGTAGGCGAGGGGAGCCAGGAAGACCAGGGCGAAGACCGCCACGAAGGGGCCGATGAACCCCCAGCCCGTCCAGGAGCGACGGTTCCGTGGTGCCGGTGGTCGGGAGGCACGCCGCTCCGCGGCTCCCTGCGGGTGAAGCGTCGTCATGTCGTTCCTCGCTCGTCCATCTCGGAACCGGCGTCACGTGTCCTGATGTTTGCGTAAACATGTGTCAACACGGCGGTGTGACAGGCGCGTATGCCGAGCGCCGCAGGGTGTTATGTTTACGTAAACATTCGGTGGCGGAATGTCTACACTGCCTCGATGGCGACGGTCAAGGGTCGGCCGAGAAGCCGAGACGGCTCCCTACACACCCGGCGAGGGAAACAGTGCAAGCAGCAGACAGCACCCCGGTGAACGGCGCCCCCGGGGAACGGGCCGCGCGCCGCGGGCAGAGCGCGTCCATGGCCGACGTCGCCGCTCTCGCGGGCGTCTCCTCGCAGACCGTCTCCCGTGTCTCCAACGGGTATTCGGGCGTCACCGAGGAGACCCGGCAGCAGGTGCTCGCCGCGATGAAGGAACTCGGCTACCGGCCCAACAGCGCGGCCCGTGCCCTCAAGCGCGGCGAGTTCCGCACGATCGGCCTGATCACCTTCACCCTCTCCACCACGGGCAACGTACGCACCATCGACGCCATCGCCACCTCCGCGGCACAGGAGGGGTACGCCGTCACGCTGCTCCCCGTCGCCGTCCCCACGCAGGACGAGGTGCGGGGCGCCTTCTCCCGCCTCGGGGAGCTCGCCGTCGACGCCGTCATCGTCATCATGGAAGTGCACCTGCTCGACGCGGCCGCCCTCTCCCTGCCCCCTCATGTCCAGGTCGTCGTGGCCGACTCGGACGCGGGGGACCGCTACACCGTGGTCGACACCGATCAGGCGGGCGGCACCCGCGACGCCGTACGGCACCTGCTCGACCTCGGACACCGGACCGTATGGCACCTCGCGGGGCCCGAGGACTCCTATGCCGCGCAACGCCGCGCCGACGCCTGGCGGGCGACGCTCGTGGATGCCGGGTGCGACCCGCCGCCGCTCGTACGCGGCGACTGGTCGGCGGAGTCCGGATACCGGGCCGGGCTCGGCATCGCGGACCAGGAGGAGTGCACGGCGGTGTTCGCCGCCAACGACCAGATGGCCCTCGGCCTGCTGCGCGCCCTGCACGAGCGCGGCCGCAAGGTGCCGGACGACGTCAGCGTCATCGGCTTCGACGACATCCCCGAGTCCGGCTCCTTCCTGCCGCCCCTGACGACCGTCCACCAGGACTTCGCCGAAGTGGGGCGCCGCTGCGTCGAGGGGGTCCTGCGGCAGATGCGGCAGAGCGCGCCGGAGCGCGGCACCACGCTGGTGCCCACCCGGCTCGTACAGCGGCAGAGCACCGCACCGCCACCTTCGCGCTGACCCTCTTCTCGTCCGCTGATCGCGCGCTACCGACCCCAACCGGGGGAAGGTGGGAAGGCGAGAACATCGTTCGAGGCCGGAGAGGTGCTCATGGACAGCGGCGAAGACGCGCAGGGGCTGCGCTGCCTGGTGACCGGGGCGACCGGTTACATCGGAGGGCGCCTCGTTCCCGAGCTGCTCGACGCGGGGCACCGGGTGCGCTGCCTCGCCCGCACGCCGAGCAAGCTGCGCGACTACCCGTGGGCCGGGCGGGCCGAGGTGGTGCGGGGCGACGCGTCCGACGCCGATTCGGTCGGCGCCGCCCTGCGGGACATCGACGTGGCGTACTACCTCATCCACGCGCTCGGCACCGGATCCGGCTTCGAGGAGACGGACCGCGAGACGGCCCGGATCTTCGCCGAGCAGGCCCGAGCCGCGGGCGTCCGGCGCATCGTGTACCTGGGCGGCCTCACCCCCGAGGGCGTCCCGGAACAGGAGCTTTCGCCGCATCTGCGCTCACGGGCCGAAGTGGGCCGGATCCTCCAGGAGTCCGGCGTACCGACCACCGTGCTCCGCGCCGCCGTGATCATCGGCTCCGGCTCCGCGTCCTTCGAGATGCTGCGCTACCTCACCGAGCGCCTGCCGGTCATGGTCACGCCGAGCTGGGTGCGCACCCGGATCCAGCCGATCGCCGTGCGCGACGTCCTGCGCTACCTCGTGGGCAGCGCCACCATGCCCGACGAGGTCAACCGGGCCTTCGACATCGGCGGCCCCGACGTCGTCACGTACCGCGACATGATGACCCGGTACGCGACCGTGGCGAAGCTGCCCCACCGCCTCATCCTGCCGGTTCCCATGCTGAGCCCCGGCCTCTCCAGCCACTGGGTCGGCCTGATCACCCCCGTACCGGCCTCGATCGCCCGGCCGCTGGCGGAATCACTGCGGTACGAGGTCGTCTGCCACGAGCGCGACATCGCGCGGTACGTTCCCGACGCACCCGGCGTCCCGATCAGCTTCGACAAGGCGCTCGCACTGGCCCTCGAACGCGTGAAGGACGCCCAGGTCAGCACCCGGTGGTCGTCCGCCTCGCTGCCCGGCGCCCCCAGCGACCCGCTGCCCACCGACCCGGACTGGGCCGGTGGCAGCCTCTACACCGACCGGCGGGAAGAGATCGTGGACGCCTCGCCCCAGGACCTGTGGCGCGTGGTGGAAGGCGTGGGAGGCGACAACGGCTGGTACTCCTTCCCGCTCGCCTGGGCCGTGCGCGGCTGGCTGGACCGGCTCGTCGGCGGAGTCGGGCTCAGACGGGGCCGCCGGGACGCCCAGCGGCTGCGGGTGGGGGACTCGCTGGACTTCTGGCGGGTCGAGGAGATCGAACCGGGACGGCTGCTGCGGCTGCGCGCCGAGATGCGGCTGCCGGGCCTCGCCTGGCTTGAGATGTACGCGGATCAGGACGAGAAGGGCCGCACCCGCTACCGGCAGCGGGCGCTCTTCCACCCGCGCGGCCTCCTCGGGCACGCGTACTGGTGGAGCGTCTCGCCGTTCCACGCGCTCGTCTTCGGCGGCATGGCGCGCAACATCACACGTACGGCCGAACAGCGCTCCGCCAAAACCGCACAGAAAACGTGACCCACCGGCAATCCGACGACGCACCGGCTCCGAATCACCTCTGAAGGCGACCAGCGTCCAGGAGGATCACCGGGTGAACGAAGTAGCGCACATCAGCGGGGCCCCCTCGGCGGGCCCCGATCTGGCCGAGCTGTTGGGCCGGGTGGCCCGCGGCGACCAGGAGGCTTTCGCCTCGCTGTACGACGGGGTGTGCTCTCCGGTCCTGGGTGTCGTGCGCACGGTGCTGCGCGATCCCGCCCAGTCCGAAGAGGTCGCCCAGGAGGTGCTGGTGGAGGTGTGGCGCTCCGCCGCGCGCTACCGGCCGGACCGGGGGAGCGTCATGAACTGGGTGCTGACGATGGCGCACCGCAGAGCGGTGGACCGCGTGCGTTCCGTCCAGGCGTCGGCCGAGCGCGACCACAAGGCGGCGCTGCTCGAACGCACACCGGCCTTCGACGAGGTGAGCGAGCAGGTCGAGTCCCGCCTGGAGCGTGAACAGGTGCGCCGCTGTCTGCGCAATCTGACCGAACTGCAACGGCAGTCGGTGACCCTCGCCTACTACCGGGGGCTGACCTATCGGGAGGTCGGCGAGCTTCTCTCCGTACCCCTGGGGACGGTCAAGACCCGGCTGCGCGACGGCCTGATCCGCCTACGCGACTGCCTGGGGGTGAACGCGTGAGCGCCGCCGATCTGCACACGATGACGGGCGCGTACGTCCTGCACGCGCTCTCGGACGAGGAGCGCACGGAGTTCGAGCGGCATCTGGAGGCCTGCGAGGCCTGCGCCCAGGAGGTACGTGAATTGGCAGCGACAGCCGGGCGCCTCGCCCGTGCCGTGTCGGTCGCCCCTCCGGCCCACATGAAGGCCGAGGTGCTGCGGCGGGTCGCCACGGTACGCCAACTGCCGCCGCACACGCCCGCGCCGGGGAAGAGCGCCGGTGGCAACGGCCGCGGACGGCAGTTGTCCCGCTTCGCCCTCGCCGCGTGCCTGGCCGTCGCGGCGGGTTTCGGCGGGATCGCCGTGTGGCAGCACCAGCGGGCCGACGAGGCGGGCACCCGGGCGCAGGAGGCTCAGGAGCAGTCCGAGAAGCTGGCCCAGGTGCTCGCGGCACCGGACGCCAAGGCCTCCACCGGGCGGCTCTCCGACGGGGCGACCGGCACGGTCGTGGTGGCCAAGAGCCTCAACCAAGCCGCCTTCGTGGCGGCCAAGATGCCCGAGCCGCCCTCGGGCAAGGTCTACCAACTGTGGTTCAACGACGAAGGGACGATGCGGTCGGCCGGTCTCATGAATCCGGCCCGCGGCACCGAAGCCGTGCTGCTGGAAGGGCCGGTGGACAAGGCCTCCGGCATGGGCATCACCGTGGAACCGGCGGGCGGCTCCGACAAGCCGACGTCCGACCCCCTGGCCCTGATGAATTTCCCCTCGGCGTGAGCAGCCGCAGCCGCAACATCAGCAGCAGCTTGAACAGTCGCAGCAACAGCATGAGGAGCCGCAGAAAGTGACCGTATCGATCGTCCTGTTCACCTCCGATCTGCGCCTGCACGACAATCCGGTGCTGCGTGCCGCGATGCGCGACGCGGAGCGGATCGTCCCGCTGTTCGTGTACGACGACGGGGTGCGGGCCGCGGGGTTCGACGTGCCCAACCGGCGTGCCTTTCTCGCCGACTGCCTTCAGGACCTGGACTCGGGGTTGCGGGGGCGCGGCGGTCGGCTCGTGATCCGCAGCGGTGACGTCGTCGACCAGGTCTGCCGGGTGGTGAAGGAGACCGGGGCACAGGGGGTGCACGTCGCGGGCGGGGTGAGCCGGTATTCGACGCGGCGCGAGGAGCGGCTGCGGACCGCACTGGAGGACACCGACTGCCGCCTTGTCGTGCACGACGCGGTCATCACCGCTGTCGCTCCGGGGGAGTTGCTCCCGGCGGGCAAGGATCATTACGCCGTGTTCACCCCGTACCACCGGCGCTGGACGGCAGCGGGCGTACGGGACGTCGTGGCCCCTCCGCGCAAGGTGCGGGTCCCCGACGTGGCATCGGAGAGCGTGCTGCCGCGTGCGGAGATCACCGGCGTCTCGCCGGGACTCGACGCGGGCGGCGAGAGCGCCGGACGCCGGCGGCTGCGGGCCTGGCTCGCCGGTGACGTCACGGAGTACGAGGACGGTCAGGACGACGTCGCGGGCGATGCCACCTCACGGCTCTCGCCCCACCTGCACTTCGGCACCCTGTCGGCGGCCGAAGTCATCCACGGGGCGTCCCGCGAGGGCTCGTCCGGGGCGCAGGCGTTCGTACGGCAGCTGGCCTGGCGGGACTTCCACCACCAGGTCCTCGCCGCCCGCCCGGACGCCGCCGCGCAGAACTACCGCCCGCGCGGCGACCGATGGCGTACGAACAAGAAGGAGATCGCCGCCTGGGTCGAGGGGCGCACGGGCTACCCCTTCGTGGACGCGGCGATGCGACAGCTGAGCCATGAGGGCTGGATGCACAACAGGGCGCGGTTGGTGGTGGCGAGCTTCCTCACCAAGACGCTCTACGTCGACTGGCGGGTGGGCGCCCAGCACTTCCTGAGCCTCCTGGTGGACGGCGATGTCGCCAACAACCAGATGAACTGGCAGTGGGCGGCGGGCACCGGGACCGACACCAGACCCAACCGGGTCCTCAACCCCGTGATCCAGGGCAAGCGTTTCGACCCGCGCGGCAGCTACGTACGCCGCTGGCTGCCCGAACTCGCCGATGTCCCGAACCGGTACATCCACGAGCCGTGGAAGCTCCAGGGCCAAGGCCGGGCGGACGCTGACATCGACTATCCCGACCCGATCGTCGACCTGGCCGAGGGCCGGGGGCGCTTCGAGCGGGGCCGCGACGCCCGAGAGGCGTGGGGCGGGGGTCAGCAAGACGCGGGGGGGGGGCGTCCATAATCAGGTCAGCAGGGGTCGGCCAAAG
>NZ_JBVIHP010000028.1:42478-56803 GCF_055570235.1 Streptomyces sp. NPDC031274
AGGCAACCCCCAACCCCCCCCCCCCCCCCCCCCCCCCCCCCCCCCCCGCCCCCCCCCCCCCCCCCCCCCCCCCCCGCGACGCCTGAGAGCCGTGGGACGGCCGTCAGCAGTACGCGTGGGGCGGCCGTCAGCAGTACGGTCAGCGGGGTCAGGCCAAGGAGAGGAACAGCTTCTCCAGACGGGCCCGCATCAGGACCCGGTCACCCGCCGTCTGCTCATCCTCGGCCATGCAGTGCTGGAGTCCCGTCGCGATGATCGCGAACCCGGCCCTGTCAAGGGCGCGGGAGACCGCGGCCAACTGCGTGATCACGTCCTCGCAGTCCCTGCCGTCCTCGATCATCTTGATGATGCCGGCGATCTGGCCCTGCGCCCGGCGCAGGCGGTTGAGCACCGACTTCAGCTCGTCGGCCGCCATCTCCAGCTCCACGCTGCCACCTCCATGAATACCCCTGGGGGTATTGTAGCCTGCGGGAGTGAGAGCCTTGTTTCAACGAAAGGACAGCTCCACATGACTCCCCCCACCGATCTGACCCCCACGGACCTGGCCCCCGCCCAGGCAGCCAACCACCTTGACCGCTACACCGTCATCGACGTCCGCACCCCGGGTGAGTACGCCTCCGGCCATCTCCCCGGATCCCACAACATCCCCCTCGACCACCTGCGCACGGCGCTGCCCGAGCTGAAGGCCGCCGCCGCCCGCGGCGAGCTCCTGATGGTCTGCGCCTCCGGAAACCGCTCCGCCACCGCGGGCGCCGAGCTGGCAGACGCCGACATCCCGGCCGCCACCCTCGCCGGCGGCACCACCGCCTGGGTCGCGCAGGGCCACCCGCTGCAGCCCTCCGAAGGGGCGCCGAGGGCCTGGGCGATGGAGCGCCAGGTCCGTCTCGCCGCCGGGTCCCTGGTCGTCCTGGGTCTCGCCGCCGGAACCCGCTTCAGGCCCGCGCGCTGGCTGGCCGCCGGTGTCGGCGCGGGCCTCGTCTTCTCCGCCGCCACCGACACCTGCGGCATGGCCGCCGTACTCGCCAGGCTTCCCCACAACCGCCCTCGCGCCACGGACCTGCGCACCACGCTGGACGCCCTGCAGTCCTGAGGGCGCCCGGCGGACACTCAATGGATGCGGCGCGTCCGATGCGGCCGGGTGGTGAGGCGCACGTCCGCCTCCAGGACGCGGGGCTCCGTCGCCGCCCGCGCCTCGGCGACGGTGCCCCGGGCGACCTCGCGCAGCACCGATTCCGGGGCGGCGTCGGGGTCCAGGACCAGCGTGACGCGGGCCCGCAGCCGACGGGGGCGTCCGAGGAGACGTACGTGGGCGCGGGCCACGCCGTCGACAGCCTTGGCCCGTTCGGCCATCGCCGAGGCCAGAGCCGTCGCCGAGAGGGTGACGCCCGCGTGCCCGAGCGGGAGTTCGCGCAGCCGTCCGGTGCGGACCTGCGCGACGGTCCAGGAGAGGAACAGGACGGCGCCGACGGCAAGGGCGGCGATCACGACGGGCGGCCACCAGCCGTGATCACGCCAGCGGCCGAGCATCTCCTGGTCCAGCCACACCCGGTCGGCGCCGACACGGGGCAGGGCCGACGGCATCCGCTCGCGGACGGGAGCGGCCGCGGTGGCGAGGGCGGCTCCCGCGACCAGGAGAACTGCCGCCACGCAGAGCAGAGTCGAGCGGTTCGTGCCGCTACGGAGCCGGCTCATCAGGGGGTGCTCCTCTCCGCCGTCGCGGGCTCACGGTCAGGTGCTGCCGGGGCGCGCCAGGTGGGTGTCGTTCGCACCCGAACGCGCAGCCGCAGCGGCCTGGCCAGGCCGAGCTCGGCGGTCGACGCCTCGGCGGCCTGGGTCACCGCCCGCCGCGCACCGTCCACGTCACCGAATTCGAGAGCGGCGCGCACCCGTGCCGTACGGCGGCCGACCTCGACCCGGACCCGGCCGACGCCGGGCACGTCGGTCACGGCGTCCCGCAGGAACACCGCGACCGCCCGCCGTTCCAGGACCGCGCGCACGCCCGGCTCCGGCGGCTTCATCGGGAGATGACCGCGTCGGCCCGGCGTGACGGCGAGGACAAGCAGCCACACGCCGAGCGCGAACACGGCGATCGCCGCGAGGACGCCCGAGGCCGTGGCGCTGTCCGGACCATGCGTGGCAAGCCACTCCATCGCCTGGACCCGCCACCGCGCGGGAGCGTGCCCGGCCGCGTGCACGGACACCACGTCGTACAGCAGCACTCCGCAGGCCACGGCGGCGGCGAGGGCAAGCACCGCGACCGGCAGACGGCGCCCGGACCACGGACGGTGCGTACGACCCCCGGTCGCCCCCGCGGCCTCGGTGGCCGTCACCGGTGGCGCGAGCTGCCCGGCGGACCGCGCCCGGGGGGACAGACCCCGGACGCGGATCCGCGCCGATGGCACGGCCAGACCGGTGAGCCGGGCGGTGCGTTCGGCGACGTGCGACCGTACGCGCTCGCCGGCCTCGTCGAGCACGGCGGGATAGGGCAGGGTCACGGTGACACCGACCTGGGCCCGGCGACCGCGTACGGCCGCCGACCCCCGGCTCACCTCGACCGCGCCGGGTGCCAGCGCTTCCGTCGCGGCGCGTTCCGCGATGCGGCGCACAGCGCGGTCCGCGACCGTCGTCGTGCCGCGCTCCGCCGGTGGCGTGGTCATCGCCGCTCCCGGTCACGCCCGCCGAGGAAGGCGCGGAGGTCCGTGCCTTCGTCGACGAGGCGGCCGAGGACGAAGCCGACCGCGCCGAGCGCCGCGACCAGAAGGAACGCGCCGAAGCCGCCGAACCACCCGGCGAATCCCAGGGCCATGCCCGCCATCAGACCGACCAGAGCTGTGCTCACCACTCACCTCACACCACTGACAGAAGAGGAGACGTCTTACGGAGACGTGCTACGGAGACGTCCTACGGGGATGTCGTACGGGGATGTCTTACGAGGGGGACGGCGAGCTACTCGACGCGCGTCTCGCCGCCCGCGTCCGCGGTGTCGTCCTCGGGCAGGTGGACGTCGTTGACGGCGACGTTCACCTCGACGACCTCGAGGCCGGTGATGCGCTCCACCGCCGAGATGACGTTCTCGCGCACGTCATGGGCGACGTCCGTGATGGGCACGCCGTACTCGACGACGATGTCGAGGTCGATGGCCGTCTGCCGCTCGCCGACCTCGACCTTCACCCCGCGGCCGACGTTCGGGCGTCCGCCGGGAACACGGTCGCGTACGGCGCCGATCGTGCGGGACAGGCCGCCCCCCATGTCGAACACGCCGGGAATCTCGCGGGCCGCCATTCCGGCGATCTTCACGACCACGACATCGGCGATGGTCGTCTTGCCGCGCGTCGCCGCCGGCTCGCCCGCGCCCGTACGGCCCGTGACGGTGGTGGCTCCCAGGGCGCTCTTGTGTGCCCCGCCGGTGAGGTCCTTCTCGGTGCCGCCGGACACGGCTGCGTTCGAAGTGAGGTCCTGCGTCGTCATGGTGGCATCTCCTGGTCGTCTGGTCGGCTGGTCGTTGTCGGGGACTTCGCTCTTCTCCTGCTCTGACCCGGGTGCCGTAGGCCTGTTACGCGCCTCGCGAGAATTTCTCCCTCCGGCGTGTAGCGTTCCCGGGCCGCGTAACGCGGCGGGCTTTTCCTGTGTCGTACGAGCACGACTGAAGTGAGAGGAGCCGCGTGTGCCGGGCGACCGGGGCGGAACACCCGAGGAAGTGGACGCGTCATCGAGACGTGAGGACGGGCTGCTCGCGGTGCGGGCCGCGGAGGGCGACGAGGAGGCCTTCGAAGCTCTCGTGCACCGCCACGCGCCCATAGCGCTGCGCCTTGCCACCCGCCTGCTCGGGAGCCGTCCGGAGGCGGAGGACGCCGTGCAGGACTCCTTCGTCAGCGCCTGGCGCAAGCTGCCGGAGTTTCGCGGGGACGCGCAGTTCAGTACGTGGATCTACCGCATCGTCACCAACCGCTGCCTGAACGTGCTGCGTTCACGGCGGCCTGTCGTGCCGCTGGACGGCCTGCCCGAACCGCCCGCGCCGGAGCACGAGTTCTCGCCCGCGCGGGCGGCCGAGGCGCACGCCGCCGTGGAGGACCTGGCGCGGGCGATGGAAGGGCTCTCGCCGGAACAGCGGGTGTGCTGGGTGCTGCGTGAGCTGGACGGGGCGCCGTACGAATCCATCGCCGAGACGGTCGGTATCAGTCCGGAGGCGGTCCGCGGCCGGGTCTTCAGAGCGCGGCGCTATCTGACGGAGGCGATGGCCGCATGGCGATGAACGGGGAATCCGTACCGGACAGCGAAGTGCCGGAGAGCGAAGTGCCGGACAACGAGGTACTGGACAACGAGCGGGAGGCGGGCTTCGGAGTGCCGTCGGAGGACGAACTACTGCCCTGCGGCCGCGAGTTGTCGTACGTATGGGAACTGTGGGAAGCGGGCGTGCCCGATTCCCACGCCGAGAGCTGCCCGCACTGCGCACAGGCCGTGGACGCCCTGCGCCATCTTGAGGGGATCGTCACGGAGGCACGCGACACGGCGACTCGGGAGCCGGACACCTCCGCGCTCACCGGCCGTGTCATGGACGTGGTGCGGCTTGAACTGCGGCCGGGCCGGACGCTGCCGCTCGGCGATGAGGACGAGGACGCGTGGATCGTGGAGGCAGCCGCCGCCAGAACGGTCCGGGCGGCGGCCGAGTCGCTGCCCGGCGTGCGCGCGGGCAGCTGCCGTATCGATCCGCTGGAGGACGGCTCCGCGTCCCCGGCGCCCGCGGGGCGCCTGGCGCGAGGACCGGTCACGATCCGCGTCGAGGTGCAGGTCCCGCTCACATGGAACCTGCCGGAGGCCGCGGACCGGGTGCGAAGCCAGGTCCGTGAGGCGGCGGACGCCGATCTCGGCATGCGGGTCGCGGCCGTGGACGTGACGATCACCGATGTCATCGACGACGCAGGCGACGACAGCGTGGAAGGGTGGCGGCAGTGAACGAATCGGATGTTTCCCGCGTGCTGGCGGAAGCCGTCATAGAAGCGGTCCTCGACACCCCGGGGGTGGCCTTCCTGCGGCCGGGGCTGGTGGATCTCCTGCGCTCTTCGGCCTTGTGGAGGCGGGGGCTCCCCAGTACTCCGGCGGGCTCGGCCGGAGTGCAGGTGCGGCGGCGGAAGGACACCCAGGACTGGAGCGTGGAGGTGTACGTCGTCCTGCACAGGGGACGGCGGGCCCTGGACGTGACACGAGAGGTGCGCTCGGCCGCCGCGAAGGCCGTCGAACGGGTGACGGGGGAGCGGATGACGGGGGAGCGGGCCGCCCCGGCGGAGATCGCCGTCACGGTCACCGGACTCGTCTGAGATGAGACGCCCAGACCCGAGCGCGCCCAAAGCCCGGGCACCCGCTCCGCTCACGTCTGGCTGAACAGCCGTCCCTCCACGGCCAGCGCCAGTACGGCGCGCGGGTCCGCCTCCGCGCCACGACGGAACGCCTGCTCGAAGGTCTGGCTTCCGACGGCCGTGCGGGCCCGGTCACGGGACGCCTCGCGGACGTCGTGCAGTTCGGGTGTCCCGCGCTGGCCGTGCCCCACGGAACGCCAGTAGGTCTGGCCCGTTCCCGACAGCATGGCGGAGGTCTCCCCCTGGCCGAGCGCGGCCGCCGCCGCGGCGAGCACGTCCATGCCAAGGGCGATGCCGAAGCTGTCGCCCAGGCGGCGCTTGCCGTCCAGCATCGCGCGGGCGTGCTCGGCGGCCCGTGCGGGATCGTCCTGGGCCAGCGCGATCAGGGCGAGCTGGTAGTCGGCGTAGGCGCGGGTCCAGCACTCGTCCCGCGCGGCGCAGTCCTCCCGGAGCGAGGTGGCGCGCGCCGCCGCTTCGTCGAGGCGTCCGAGTCCGGTGAGGGCGAAGATCCGTACCAGGTGACAGCGGAGCACCGAAGGGGAGGCGAAGGCCGGGCCCGCGGTCTGCCGGAGCGCGGAATCGGCCACGTCCAGGGCCGCGTCGGGTTCACCGGACAGCAGGTGGGTGATGCCGAGGAGGTATGCCGCGGCGATCCGCCCCTCCACGTCGTCGTCGCGAGCCGCGGTCCGCGCGCACTCCTCGCCGAGCTCGGCCGCCTGGTCGTGACGGCCCTGCAGCAGGACGACCACGCCGAGCGCCCAGCGGGCCCTCGCGCGCGCCGGGCTCTCGGTGTCGCACAGCAGGAGTGCCTGCCCCAAGTAGCTCCGGGCCTCGCGCAGATGGCCGCAGCAGCTCCAGAAGAAGGCGACCCGGCCGATGAGTTCGAGGGCGCGCTCGGGTTCGGCCGCGGCGAGATGGTCGAGCGCGGCGCACAGGTCGGTGTGCGACGTGGCGACGCGCCGGTACCACGCGACCTGTTCCGTACCCAGCCAGCCCTCGTCGGCCAGTCGGGCGAGCCGGACGAAGTGGTCCGCGTGCCGGGCGGCGGCAGCTTCCTGTTCCCGTAGCTCGGCCAGCCACATCGCCCCGTACTCGCGCACGGTGTCGAGCAGGCGGTAGCGGCCGCTCGCGTCCTGGCCGACCACGGACTTGGCGATCAGACCCGCGAGCGCGACGGGGATGGTGTCGGGGCCGAGCGGGCCTCCCGCGCAGACGTCCTGCACGGAGTCGTCGTCGAAGGAGCCGCGGAAGACCGAGAGCCTCGCCCAGAGCAGCCGTTCCAGCGGCTCGCACAGCTCGTGGCTCCAGCCGATGGCCGTGCGCAGAGTCCGGTGCCGCCGCGGCCAGATGGGCGCCGCCGCCTGCAACTCGCCCTGGTGCGAGCGGAGCCGGGCGGCGAGCCGGCGCGGGGAGTGGTGCGCCAGTTGGGCGGAGGCGAGTTCGAGCGCGAGCGGAAGTCCGTCGAGGAGCCTGCAGATCTCCGCCGCGTCCTCCCGCTGCCCCGGCTGCTCCGTGCGGGCCCCGGGCGCGAAGGCCGCGGCGCGTTCGAAGAGCAGGGTGAGCGCGTCGCTGTGGCACGGCAGCGGTTCAAGGCCCAGGAGCGTCTCGCCGCGCATGTCGAGCGGCTGCCTGCTGGTGATCAGGACGGTGAGCCGCGGACACGCCGTGAACAGGTCGGTGACCAGACTCCGGCAGGCTTCGACGAGGTGTTCGCAGGAGTCGAGTACGAGCAGCCGGGGCCGGTCGGCCAACCAGTCGCGGAGGGCGTCGATCGGCATGCCCGGCGTGTGGTCGGCCAGACCGACGGCGTCGGCCACGGTCGGGATCAGCAACCGGTCGTCCGGCAGCGCGCCGAGGTCGGCCCAGCACACGTCGCCGAGCACCGCGATGTCGCTGTCGGCCAGGGAGTGCAGGGTGTGCACGGCCAGGCGCGTCTTGCCCACCCCGCCCGTGCCGGTGAGCGTGGTCAGCCGATGCGTCACGAGCGTCGAGGCGAGAGTCTGCCGTTCGACGGCCCGCCCCACGAAACGGTCCGTCTCCTCCGGAACATTGCCCACCATCAGGACAGTCTCCACCAGTCGCGGAGACGTGGCGGACCAGGTGCACGAAAGGGGCGCCTCCAGCATGGGCGTGTGCGACTCCCCGCGGCGGGGCGAGGCAGGGGCTGACATTCATGCTACTGATGAGTAAGGTCGCGGGTCGAGGATCGGAGTTGTCATGACCCGCACGTTCACAGTGTCCCGAAGCATCCTGGTCGAGGCGTCACCGCGGTCGGTGTACGAGCAGGTCAGCCAGCCCGCTCTGATGGGGCGCTGGAGTCCCGAGAACCTCGGGGCGACCGTCCCCGGGGACGAAGCGCCCGCCGGTGTCGGCCTGGTCTTCGAGGGGCACAACAAGCGCGGCCCGTTCCGCTGGACCACGCGCTGCACGGTGACCGATGCCGATCCGGGCAAGCGCTTCGCCTTCCGCGTTCACGCGATCGGGCTGAAGCGCCCCCGGCTGCGGGCCCCGATCGCCACCTGGGAGTACCGGTTCGAGGACCGTGACGGTGCGACCAAGGTGACCGAGACCTGGACGGACGACAGGCGCTCCTGGCCGACCTTCGTGGCCAACGCCTTCGACCGCCTCGCCACGGGTGGGAAGACCTTCGCGGTCTTCCAGGTCGGCAACATCGACAGGACCCTGAAGAACCTCAAGCGGGAGTTCGAGACGGCGCGTTGACCGTGTCGCCGTTCGGCGGCCCTGTGATCGGAGCGATCGGCGTATCGGCCGCCCGTACCCAGCGTGGCCCCTTTGGCCCGTACACCGCGCGCGGCTCCGGGAAGGCCGCGAGCAGGGTGAGGTAGACGACCGCCGCGACGGCCGCTCCCAGCGGGAGGCTGATGTCGGTGCCGTTCACGAGGTCGCCGAGCGGCCCGACGAACTGGCCGGGGATGTTGGTGAAGAGCACGCCGGTCACCGCGCCGGTCCACCAGGCCGCCATGCCGCGCCAGTTCCAGCCGCGCGCGAACCAGTAGCGCCCGCCGTGCTGCCGCCGCGTGAAGACCTGGAGCGCCTCGGGGTCGTACCAGCCGCGCCGGGTGACGTAGCCGAGCATCATGACGATCATCCACGGCACCGTGCAGGTGATGATCATCGTGGCGAAGGTGGAGATCGCCTGGACCAGGTTGAAGCCGAAGCGGCCCACGAAGATGAACGTGATGGACAGGACGCCGATCAGGACGGTGGCCTGGACACGGCCGAGCCGCGGGAAGACCGAGGAGAAGTCGAGGCCGGTGCCGTACAGCGCGGTGGTCCCGGTCGACATGCCGCCGATCAGGGCGATCAGGCAGACCGGCAGGAAGTACCAGCCGGGCGCGATCGCGAGCAGACCGCCGACGAAGTTCGGGGCGGCAGGGTCCATGTACTCGGGCGCCCGCTCGGCGATGATCGCCGCGGTCGCCAGGCCGAAGCCGAACGGAAGGACCGTGGCGACCTGCGAGAGGAAGGCCGCCCCCATCACCTTGCGGCGAGACGTCCGCGCGGGGATGTAGCGCGCCCAGTCGCCCAGGAAGGCGCCGAAGGAGACCGGGTTGGAGAGCACGATCAGCGCGGCGCCGACGAAGGACGGCCAGAACAGGTGCTGGGTGGCCTGGTCGGCGCCTGAAGTGAAGATCCCGGCGTACGAGGGATCGAAGTCCCCCGCGAAGGCGACGAGGCCGAGGACGAACAGAAGGGTCGCCGCCACGACCGCGATCTTGTTGACGAGCAGCATGAAGCGGAATCCGTAGACGCACACGGCAAGGACGAGCGCGGCGAACACGGCGTACGCGCAGCCGTAGGCCACATCGCTCTCCGGCACGCCGAGCAGCCGGTGCGCCCCGCCGATGAGCGCGTCGCCCGAGCTCCACACCGACAGGGAGAAGAACGCCACGGCGGTGAGCAGGGAGAGGAAGGAGCCGACGATCCTGCCGTGCACGCCCAGGTGCGCCGACGACGAGACGGCGTTGTTCGTGCCGTTGCGCGGCCCGAACACCGCCATCGGGGCGAGGAGCAGGGAGCCGATGAGCAGTCCGAGGAGCATCGCCGCGAGCCCCTGCCAGAAGGAGAGGCCGAAGAGGATCGGGAACGCGCCGAGCACGCAGGTGGCGAACGTGTTGGCGCCGCCGAACGCGAGCCGGAACAGGTCGAGCGGCCCGGCCGAGCGGTCCGCGTCCGGGATGCGTTCGACTCCGTGCGTCTCGACCTCGGTGACGGACGGCGATGACTCCTTGGGCACAGGCAGCTCCCTGGGGGACGGCACCACGACGTGCGAGGTGCTGTGGCGTAATGAATCGCAGGGACCGTAAACGCCGTGCGCCCTACCGCGCCAGTGCCCGATTCGCACTGCGCGCGCTGATGCGATGGATGAATCGCACATTCGCTGCCGTAAAGATCCTTACAGCGCGTCGAGTTCGCGGATCACCGTCATGTCGTCGAAGGCGATGAACTGATCGCCGACGATCTGGTGCGGCTCGCTGCCCTTGCCCGCGACGAGCACGATGTCGCCCCGCCGCGCGGCGGACAGCGCGTGCGCGATCGCGGCACGGCGGTCGGCCACCCGATGGAAGGGCGTACCGGTGGACGTCAGACCGGGAACGATCTGGTCCAGGATGATCTCGGGGTCTTCGTTGCGCGGGTTGTCCGAGGTGAGGACGCACAGATCGGAGTGGCGGCCCGCGATCTCGCCCATCAGAGGGCGCTTGGTGATGTCCCGGTCGCCGCCGCAGCCGAAGACCGTGATCAGTGACCCGGTCACGAAGCCGCGGATCGTGGCGAGGACCTTCTCCAGAGAGTCCGGCGAGTGCGCGTAGTCGACGACCACGCAGACACCCCGCGCCGTGGTGAAGCGTTCGAGCCGGCCCGGCGTGGGTGGCATCCGGTCCAGGGCCTCGACGAGGGCCGGCAGTTCATGCCCGAGCAGATGGCAGGCCGCGAGGGTGGCCAGCGCGTTGGACACCGAGAAGCGGCCCGGTATCGGGATCGCGGCAGGGTACTTGCGGCCGTCGTGGTGGAGCGTGAAGCGGGTGCCCGAGGCGTCCACGACCAGGTCGCTCGCCCGGTAGTCGGCCGGTGCGTCCAGGCCGTACGTGGTCACCGCGCCCGGCATCAGGGCCTGGATCTCGGCGCTGACGGGGTCGTCGGCGTTGACCACCGCGCGGTCGCACAGCCCTCCGAAGAGGCGCAGCTTGGCGTTCTTGTAGTGCTCCATGGTCCCGTGGTCGTCCAGGTGGTCCTGGGTGAGATTGGTGAAGACACCGACGGCGACGGGCACATGGTCCAGGCGCTGCTCCAGCAGACCCATGGACGTGGCTTCGAGGACCACGCTGCTCGTGCCCCGGTCCCGCATATGGCCGAGAAGGTAGTGCAGATCCGGTGACTCGGGGGTGCTCAGCACCGACCGTGGCATCGGTATCCGCTCCGTGCCGATCCGGCTTCCCGAGGTGCCGATCACCCCCACCTTCGCGCCCTCGGCCAGCCTGAGCACCGACTCGACCATGTACGAGACGGAAGTCTTGCCGTTCGTGCCCGTGATCGCCACGACGTCCATCGCGCGGCCGGGGTCGCCGTAGTAGCGGGAGGCGACGAGCGAGGCGGCGGCCCGTGCGTCGGTGACCCGCACCACGCACACCTGCCCGGCGGACCCCGCGGCCGGTGGCATGCCCTCCTCGGCGAGGACCGCCACGGCTCCCCGTTCCAGTGCCCGTTCGATGCCGCCGGGCCCGCCCTCCTCGTGGCCGGGGACGGCGACGTACAGCGATCCGGGCGTCACCTGCCCGGCGTCGAAGGTCATTCCCGCGGTGACCGGGACGCCCGGGTCACCGTGCAGAACGTGGTGGTCGTGCCCGTCGAGCAGTGCGCTGAGCTTCACAAAAGTCCCCTCGAAGGCGGTTCACGCACACCGCGCACGCCCGGCCTGGGAGGCGAGGGCGACGACGTGCCGGAATCCGCGGTGTACGCGTAAGGCGAGCGGGGCCCCACAGGGGGGATATCTGCGTGCGGGCCGAAGGGCCAAGACGGCCGAGGAACGCTACCTGTGCGCCGCACGACTGGTCGCAGAGGACCGGATCCGGGTCGTGGAGGGCTGAACACAGGTGGTCGGGCGGAGCAGGAACCTGCCCGACACCGCTTCAGTGTACGTCCGCGAAGGATCACGGCAGACGTGTCGGAAACTCGCCGGCCGCGCGGCGCGTGCCCCTCCCACGGTCAAGACCGGTTCGTCCGTGGCCGACTGGGCCCTCGCCCGGATCCCGCCGGTCCACAGGGCCGTGCTCGTCCACGCGCGGGCCGTGTACGTCGCGGGGGAGGAGGAACGCTGGGGAGAACTGCGACCTTCGGTGGGTCGGTATGTCTCGTATGTCGCCGGTGCGGTCGAGGTTCTGGGTGGGGAAAGTACGGCCTGACGCGGTTCTGGGCGGGATCGAGTACTGCCTGAGGGGCCCGGCGACCCTCTCAACTGCCCTTATGCGACGACCTCTTGACGTGAATGCGTCACTCGGTATGGTCTAGTCCAACGGCGGGAGGCGTTCCGGAAAGCCGTGGCTCCGGCGTGCCGGTGCGCTCCCTGATCGCGCATCCCCCACCGCAGCCCCCCCACCGGACCCCCGCCGCATCCCCCATCGCATCCCCCATCGCATCCCCCCACCACCCGGCAGTCGGTCGCGCACGCACCGGCGGCCCAAGGAGTGATCCCCCATGCGTCCTCGTGTACTCGCCGCGCTGACCGCGACCGCCTCCGTCGCCGCCCTCACCCTCCTGACCCTCGCGCCCAACGCCTCCGCCGAGAAGGCGCAGAAGGCGGAGCCGGGGAAGCGGGCGGCGGCGGAGTTCGTCGTCAGTGAGGCCCAGTTCAATCAGATGTTCCCGAACCGGAACTCCTTCTACACCTACGGCGGGTTGAAGGAGGCGCTCAGCGCCTACCCCGAATTCACCGGCACCGGCAGCGACACCGTACGCAAGCAGGAGGCGGCGGCCTTCCTGGCGAACGTCAGTCACGAGACGGGCGGCCTGGTCCACGTCGTCGAGCAGAACACCGCGAACTACCCGCACTACTGCGACAGTTCCCAGCCGTACGGCTGCCCGGCGGGCAACGACAAGTACTACGGACGCGGCCCGATCCAGCTCAGCTGGAACTTCAACTACAAGGCGGCGGGCGACGCCCTGAAGATCGACCTCCTGAACAACCCCGACCTCGTCCAGAACGACGCGGCCGTGGCGTGGAAGACCGGCCTCTGGTACTGGAACACGCAGAACGGTCCGGGAACGATGACGCCGCACAACGCGATGGTCAACAGTGCGGGATTCGGCGAGACGATCCGCAGCATCAACGGCAGTCTGGAATGCGACGGGAAGAACCCTGAGCAGGTGCAGAGCCGGATCAACAACTACACCCAGTTCACCGGGATCCTCGGCGTCGCCACGGGCGACAAGCTCAGCTGCTGAGGCCGCCCCGGCGACCAGGTGTCGCTGCTCCCCCTCGCCCCGCCGTCTTCGACACGGCGGGGCGAGGGGTGATTTTCAGCCAACATTAGTGCAGCGCTCAACGTTCCGGTGGGAGGGGCTGGTTGGGTCAGGAGGCGATCAATAGCCTGGTGAGCGTTGTTTGATTTCTGCCCTAGGAGCTCAATGTCCACCGCGCAGCAGGTCCCCGACATCCTCTCGCCCGAGTTCGCCAAGGACCCGTACCCCGCGTATCAGGTGATGCGGGAGAACGCGCCGCTCTTCTGGCACGAGCCGACACAGAGCTGGATCGTCTCGCGGTACGAGGACGTCGAGCGCGTGTTCAAGGACAAGGGCTCGCAGTTCACCACCGACAACTACGACTGGCAGATCGAGCCCGTCCACGGCAAGACGATCCTCCAGCTCAGCGGCCGGGAGCACTCCGTGCGCCGCGCTCTCGTCGCACCGGCGTTCCGCGGCAGCGACCTCCAGGAGAAATTCCTGCCGGTCATCGAGCGCAACTCCCGTGAACTCATCGACACCTTCCGGCACACCGGCAGCGTGGATCTGGTCGAGGGCTACGCCACCCGCTTCCCCGTCAACGTGATCGCCGACATGCTCGGCCTCGACAAGTCCGATCACGCCCGCTTCCATGGCTGGTACACCACCGTCATCGCCTTCCTCGGCAACCTGGCGGGCGACGCCGAGGTCGCGGCGGCCGGTGAACGCACCCGGGTGGAGTTCGCCGACTACATGATCCCGATCATCCGGCAGCGCCGCGACAACCTCGGAGACGACCTGCTCTCCACCCTGTGCGCCGCCGAGGTGGATGGCGTACGGATGAGTGACGAGGACATCAAGGCCTTCTGCAGCCTGCTGCTCGCCGCGGGCGGCGAGACCACCGACAAGGCGATCGCCAGCATCTTCGCCAACCTCCTGACGCACCCCGAGCAGCTCGAAGCCGTCCGGCAGGACCGCACCCTGATAGCCCGCGCCTTCGCCGAGACCCTGCGCCACACGCCGCCGGTCCACATGATCATGCGGCAGTCGGCGACCGACGTGGAGGTCAGCGGTGGCACCATCCCCGCCGGTGCCACCGTCACCTGCCTGATCGGCTCGGCCAACCGCGACGAGAAGCGCTACCGCGAGCCGGACCGCTTCGACATCTTCCGGGACGACCTGACCACGACGACCGCGTTCTCCGCCGCCGCCGACCATCTCTCCTTCGCCCTCGGCCGGCACTTCTGCGTGGGTGCCCTGCTTGCCAAGGCCGAGGTGGAGATCGGCGTCGACCAGCTCCTCGACGCGATGCCCGACGTACGGCTCGCCGACGGCTTCGACCCCGTCGAGCAGGGAGTGTTCACCCGCGGACCGCAGTCGCTGCCGGTGCGGTTCACTCCCGTCACCGCCTGAAGCCGCCGGGGGGGGGGGGGGGGGGGGGGGGGCGGGGGGGGGGCGGGGGGGGGGGGGGGGGGGGGGGGGGGGGGGGGGGGGGGGGGGGGGGGGAAAAGGG
>NZ_JBVIHP010000028.1:56811-136733 GCF_055570235.1 Streptomyces sp. NPDC031274
TGCTTCCCCCCCCCCCCCCCCCACCCCCCCCCCCCCCCCTCCCCCCCCCACCCCCCCCCCCCCCCCCCCCCCCCCCCCCCCCCCCCCCCCCCCCCGGCGCCGGTTCAGTGCGCCACCGGCGTGAACTGCACCGGGAGCGAGGTCAGACCGCGCATCCAGATGGACGGGCGCCAGGTCAACTCGTGCGGCTCCACCGCGAGGACGAGGTCGGGCAGCCGCTCCAGGAGCGTCTCGACCGCGGTCCTCGCGATGACGTCGGCGAGCAGCGGAGCCGGGTAGGGGCAGCGGTGCTCGCCGTGGCTGAAGGAGAGGTGCGCGGAGTTCTCCGGGCCGACGTGCGACTCCGGCCAGATCTGCGGGTCGGTGTTGGCCGCGGCGAGGCCGAGCACCAGACAGTCGCCCGCCCGGATCTGCCGCCCCCCGAGCTGGGTGTCGCGCACCGCCCAGCGGCCGATGAAGTTCTGGGTCGGGGTGTCGAGCCACAACACCTCGTTGAGCGCCTCGCCCACACTCAGCCGCCCACCGGACACGTTCAGCGCGAACCGCTCGTCGGTCAGCATCAACCGCAGCGTGTTGCAGATCCAGTTGGCCGTCGGCTGCTGCGCCGCGGCGATGACGGAGATCAGGTCCTGGACGATCTCCTCGTCGGTGAGGCCCGCCGGATGCTGCAGCATCCGCGAGGTGATGTCGGCGCCCGGCCTCTCCCGCTTCTCCTTGACCAGGAGCTGGATGCGCTCCCCGACGCGCGTGTACGCCGCCACGGGGTCGTCGCCCTCGTGCGCGTCGAGCGAGATCCGCAGATCCTCCACGAGCTGCTGCGTGTCCGTGCTCGCGTCCGGCATGCCGCACATCTGCACCGCGGCGATCATGGGCAGGGCGTGCGCGTACGCGTCCATCAGCTCGGCCTGGCCGCTGCCGGCGAACGTGGCGATGAGCCGGTCGGCGATCCGGGCGCTGTCCCGGGCCAGTTCGAACTGGTCGACCCCCTCAAGTGCCTCGGTGATCACCCCGGCCCGCCGTTGGTGCTCCGCGCCCTCGGTGAACAGGACCGACGGCTGATAGCCGACGAACGGCATCAGCGGCCAGTCGGCGGGAATGTTCTCCCACTGGTTCCAGCGGCGTGAGTCGCGGGCGAACAGCTCGTCGTGGCCCGTCACATAGCTGACCTCGGAGTAGCCGAGGACCAGCCAGGCGGGCACGTCCCCGTCGAGGAGCACCGGCGCGACAGCACCGTGCTCCCTGCGCAGGCTGCGGTAGAGCTGCGAGGGCGTCTGCTGGTACTCGAGACCGCCCAGGCGCACCGAGCCCGCGTCCCCGCCCCCGCCCGCGTGGGCGGGGCATCCCGGCGGAGCACTCTGCTCGAAAGGGGATCCGGTCGGCTCGGTCACGGTGTCATCTCCTGGGCCATGGCCAGCGCGTACAGGTGGTCCACGAGGGTGATCAGGACGTCCTTGCCCGACGACCTCACCCGTGCGTCGCAGTCGATCAGGGGCACATGGCCGGGCAGCGCGAGGGCCTGGCGGATCTCATCGAGCGAGTGGGCGGCGCCGTCGTCGTCGAACCGGTTGACGGCCACCACGAACGGCGTTTTGTGGTGCTCGAGCCGGTCGATGGCGTACCAGGAGTCGTCCATCCGCCGCGTGTCGACCAGGACGACCGCGCCGAGTGTGCCGGAGAAGAGCCGGTCCCACAGGAACCAGAAGCGCTCCTGCCCGGGCGCGCCGAACAGATAGAGCACCACACGCTCGTTGAGGCTGATCCGGCCGAAGTCGAACGCCACCGTCGTCGTGGTCTTGGCGGCCACGTCGGACGTCTCGTCGACGCCTATGCCGGCCTGCGTCATCACCTCTTCGGTGTTCAGCGGCCGGATCTCGCTGACCGACCGGACCAGCGTGGTCTTGCCGACCCCGAAGCCACCGACGACGACTATCTTCAGGCCGGTCTCGGCAGTATCGGACAGGGGCGTACGGGAGGGCAGCTCAGATGTTGCGGAGCCCATGGAGCACCTCCTTGAGAAGGGCGGAATCGGGGATCGAGGCGGCCGCACCGGCCGCGCGGGGATGGCGGGCGGTGATCCGGCTCATGGCGAGCAGGTCACCCAGCAGGATCCGCACCACCGTGATCGGCAGCTTCATCTCCGCGGCGATCTCCACCACGGCCGTCGGATGCCGGCAGAGTTCGAGGATCCGTACGTGCTCCGACTGCATCCCCGCAGTGGGCTCGCACTCGCTCACCACCAGAGTGACCAGGTCGAACGAATCGTCGTCGGCGCGGCTGCGGCCACCGGTGACCGTGTAGAGGCGGTCCGGATCACCGATGTCCACCGGCTTGCGCGGCGTCACGAGGAGCCGCTTCCCTCGGTCTGACCACGCGGTTCGGCGCGCAGGTGCTCACCGATCTGCTCGACCAGTTCGGTCATCTGATGGCCCACCACACCGGGGTCCGCGCCGTCTTCCGCCACGACCGCCAGGTGCGCCCCCTGGCCGGCTTCGACGATGAAGAGCAGCCCGCCGTGGAATTCGGTCATGGAGTGCCGGACGCCGCCGGTTCCGTCACCGAACTCCATGGAGGCACCTTGGGCCAGTGCCTGGATGCCGGAGCAGATCGCCGCCAGCTGGTCAGCCTGGTCGAGCGTCAGATGCTCGCTCCAGCACAGCTTCAGGCCGTCCCGCGAGAGCACCAGGGCGTGCCGCGTACCGGGGGTGCGCTTGAGGAGGCTCTGCAGGAGCCAGGTCAGGCTGTTGTCAGTGGTCTGCATGGTAGGTGGGGCGAGATGAGCCGGGTCTCCGGTCACCTGCCCGTCCCTCCAATCTCACGATCTCGAGCGGGGAAGGGGGCGCCAGAGCCCGGGCGCCATGCGGGAGGCTTCGGTCTACTCGGCGGGCGGCGGCCCGGAATCGGCGGGGAAATCGGGTTCCGCGGGGGAGCCGGGCACATCGCCCGTCGCCCGCCGCGCACGGTGGAAGGCACCGAAGCGGGAACCGGCGTCACGCGGCGGCAGCCCCGCCTCGCCGGAGAGCGTCCCGGACCCCGCCGATGAGGCGGCGTCCGAAGCAGCCCTGCGCTGCTGCCGCTCACGCTCCGCCTCGGCCATGGTGCGGCCGGGGGCGCGCACGGGCAGGCCGTTGGTCGTGGCGGCGGGGCCGGCGTGCGCCGGGCGGGGGACGGCGTCCGTGCCGGCCGCGGGCGGCAGGGGAGCCGCGGGCGGCTCCGGGGCGGCGGGCGGCTCCGGGGCGGCGGGGAACTCCGGCGCGGGCTGGGCGACCGGGACAGCCGGGGCCTCAGTGGCCATCGGTGCGGGCGCTTCCGGGGGCGTCGGGGCCGCCAGGGGCGTCGGCTCGACGCTCCGGGGGGCGAGCTGCTGCGGAGCGGGATCGCGCTGCTGGGCCAGGAGCTGAAGGGGCAGGAGCACCACGACACCCGTGCCGCCGCGCGACGACGGACGGAAGTTGATGCTCATGCCGTACTTGGCGGCCAGCCGCCCGACCACGGCGAGGCCGAGGCGGGTGCCTTGCAGCGAGGCCAGGTCCGTCACCTGTCCGGAGACCGACTCCTCCGCGCGGCGCATCGCCGCGTCGGCCATCTTCAGGCCGCTGTCCTCGATCGTCACGACGATCCCGGCGCTGCGCTCCTCCACATAGACGTGCACCTCGTCGATGGGCGGTGAGAAGTTCGCCGCGTTGTCCATGAGCTCGGCGAGCACGTGCATGACGCCCTCCGCCGCGAACCCGGCGATCGCCACGGTCGTCGAGCAGTGCAGCCGTACACGCTGGTACGCGGAGATCCGGCCCACCGCACCCCGCAGGATGCTCTCCATGACGATCGGCTTGTTCCAGGCGCGGCTGGAGCGGCCGCCCATCAGCAGGGCCAGACGGTCGGTCATGAGACCCAGCTGGGAGGTGCTGTGGTCGAGGCGGAGCAGGTCGCCGAAGACCTCGACGCCGTGCCGCTCCTGCATGTCCCGCAGGTCGGCCAGCATGCCCACGGACTTGGCCTGCACCCGGCTCAGCGCCTTGGCGGAGGCGGCCTGCGCGGCCGCGGCGCGCCGCTCGCTGTAGGCGATCTCCCGTACGAACGACTCGGCGGGCAGCCGCAGCAGGGGATTGCGCGGCCAGTCGAGGCCGGCAAGGACCGTGTCCGCGGACGAGCCCTCGCGCAGCCGCTCGATCGCGGTGGGCAGCGTCACCGTCGTCAGCTGCTCCAACTCCGCGGCGGCCTGCGCCATTTGCCCCCGGGCCTGATCGCGTCCGGACTCGGCGGCGGCGGCGTGCCGTACCGTTTCCTCCACCACGGACGCGAACACGTGAATCACCTGGCGCAGTTGCGGGTCCGACGGCGGCGCCGTCTGCGCCAAGGTCTCGGCCGCGCCGGATCCGTCGCGCAGCCGCTTCACGACGGTCGGCAGCGTGACGTTCACCAGATGCGCGGACTCGGCGCCCTGGCGGGCCAACTGGGCCTTGAGGGCACTGGCCTCGGCGTGGTCGGCGGCGGCAGCCGCGCGGACCCGCCGGACGAGCAGCGAACCGGTCACGAGGGCGATCGCCAGACAGAGCCAGCCGGTCACGACCGAAGCCACGGTCCAGACGCGGGCGCTGTCCGGTGCCATGACACCGGCGGCGGCGCCGGCCGCGGCGGTCACCACAAGGACGATCAGAGGCGCGGCCGACGCGCGCTGCCGCGCCTTCGCTATTCGGTGCGGGCTGGGAGGAGCAGGCACGGGCATTCAGCGGTTCCTCGGTCCTTTGAGTGCAGGTAAGCAACGAGCCGACCGACTACGCATCGGCCGCTGGCCCGGCGGAAACACCAAAGAGGACGGCGATCTTCCGGGCCACGCTTCGCGCCATGCTAGTCATCCCGCGAGGCGCGGATGACAGAGAACCGGAATAGTCCCCTCATGAGAGGACTCCGTCGTGTTCTCGCCCCTCGAACATGACTCCGTGGTAGTGGAGTTCGACTCTACGGCCATGATCATACGGCGGATCAGACGGTCGCCGACCTCTTGGCGACCTGTCAGTTCCTACCAGAGGCGGGCCGACGCCGGTTGAGGCGGGCAGGGCGGGGCACTCGGACAGCCGCCGGGTGGTCGGCCGAGACGCCCACCCTCTATGGCCGACGACAGCGGACAGATGAGGAACTCCATGGCTGTGAAGAAGACCACCGTTCTCGTTCTTGATTGTGCGCAGCCCGAGGAGCTCGCGGAGTTCTACGCGGGGTTGCTCGGCGGCACGGCGGGCCTGAGCAACGATCCCGACTACGTCGAGGTCTCCGACGGGCAGGGCATCCGCCTCGCGGTCCACCGGGACTACGGATACGCGCCTCCGAGCTGGCCCAAGCCGGAGGACTCGCAGCAGGCGCACTTGAGGATCCTGGTGGACCGCGGCGACATGGACGAGGCGGAGCGCGAGGCCATAGGTCTGGGCGCCCGGCCCGTGGACACCAAGGACAACTCAGGACCCCGGGACACCCGGACCTACAGCGACCCGGCGGGGCACTCGTTCACCCTGGCGGTGTCGGTCGACTGATCGCCGACTGATCGCCGACTGGTCGAAGCCCCGCAGAGCCGCCGGCCGCCGCGCGGCCCCGACGACTTCTGCTCAGCAGGGCTCAGCCGGAGGGCTCGTCCGGCACCGGCTGGTCCTGGCGCACGCCACCCGTGTGCGGTGCGCCGCGCCGGCCGGTGCCCGCCTCGTCCGTGTCCGGTACGTCGTCGTCGGCGTCCGGGGCGTTGCCGGTGGTGGCCGACGCGTCGTCCGGCTCCCAGTGGTCCTCCTCGTCCGTCGCCTGCTGATCGGGCGGATCCCTGGGAACGGGCGTCTCGACCTCGCCCCGGGTCTCGGGCTGTTCCTTGCTCACGGTGTTCCTCCCGTGTCTCGTCACTTTCGTTCCGCGCGTACTCACGGCGGATTCCGGGCGCGGGGCCCGGTTACCCGCCGATGTCGCGCCAACACCTCGTACGGGTTCACGGTGGACCGCGGACGTCGTCTCGGCCACACGAGCGGGCCGAGGCGGCCAGGCGGCGGCGGTCATCGCCGCGAGCAGACCCCAGACCGGTACGAAACTGTCGGCGAGGTCCTTGAGCAGGCCGAGCACGGGCGGCATCACCAGGATGGCGATCTGATCGACGGACATGGCCAGACCCAGAGCGAACCCCACCCGGTCCGGCGGCACCGATTCGGTCACGTGGGTGACCCAGGGGCCGTACCAGCCGAACCCGAAGAAACCGAAGAAGCCGAGCGTGCGGCAGGCGGTCGCCGGCGAGCGGCCAAGGGGCGTCATCAGCCGGAGCCGGTCGCGGCGATGCCGAGGACGAACCACCGGTACCGCCACGCGTTGTGCGCCGGTCTTTCGAGGGCCGTCACGGGCGCCAGTACAGGGCGGGATCGGGATGGTCGACGAAGCCGAGGTCCCGATAGAGCGGATCGCCCTCGGCGGAGGCGTACAAGTCCACCCGGGCCACGTCACGTTCCCGGAACCAGTCGAGCAGGCCCCGCATGAGCGAGCGGCTGTGCCCGCGCCGCCGGTGCGCCGGGTCGGTGACCACGCCGATCACGAGCCCGACCCGGCCGTTGCGAAGGTGCGGCCCCGGCAGCCGTTGCTCGACCGAGCCGATGGCGCACGCGGCAAGACCCTCATCTGCGTCCACGACGAGGATCCGCATGTCCTCCGTGTCCAACTGGCCCTTGAGGACCACGGCCAGGGCGTCCCGCCAGCTGCTGTCTCCCGATTCCTCTGCTTCCTCTGGGTGCTCTGCTTCCTCCGATTTCCTCGATCCTTCCGATGACGGGTTGAAGTATTCGCCGCCGAGCGTCTCGAACAGCAGCGCCCGCAGACGTACGAGCTCCGCGATGTCGGCCTGCGTCGACTGCCGTATGTCGGTGTGGTCACCGGTGCGTTGTGACATGCCGGTCAGCCTGATGTAATGGTCTTATGCAGCTCAACCCTTACGGCGAGGAGGTCGTGAACCTGGCCGCCGACCTCGCCAACCGGCGCCCGGAGAGCGCCGTCGAACTCGCGGACCGCTGCCGCGCCGCCGGACTCGTTCTGGAACGGCCCGTCACGCCGGAGGACCTCGACGGCACCCAGGACGCACTGGAGGCGTGGGAGAAGGTCGTCGACGCGGACGGCGAGGACGAGCGCGCCGAGCTGCTCAACCGGATGCTGGCGGCATCCGCCGCCTATCCGCGCCTCACCGACCACGCGGGCTCGGGCTGGCACCTGCACTACCGCGACGACCGGCAGCCGCTGGGCGCCCTGCTGTTCCAGCTGATCTCCGTCGGCACGGCCCTGCACCTGGCGGGCCGGGGCATGCACCGGCTCCGGCGGTGCGCCGTGACCGAATGCGCCATGATCTTCGCCGACACCTCCCGCACCGGGCGGCAGCGCTACTGCTCCCAGCGGTGCGCCAACCGCGACGCGGTCCGCCGGCACCGCGCGCGCTCCACCGGTCAAGGGGAGGGCCGGGGGGAGGGGCGAAGGGGCTGAATCCGGCCCCGGACAAGGGGGCCTGACCCTGTTTTCCGGCCGGACTTCTGGTATTCACTCCTGGGATCGATCGCCGTCCGCGCGCTCGCGTTCGCTGCGGTGTACCAACGCGACCTAGGAGTTTCCGTGGCCCTCGCACGCCGTCCGTTCAGCGCCGCAGTGAAGGTGTCGGTGGTCGCCGTCGCCGCGACGGGTCTTCTCGCCCCCGGCGTCGTCGTCGACCGCTACGGCGACACCGCGGCCGCCGCCGCTCCAACTGCCGCTGTTCCCCGGCCGATCGCCGACTGGCGGCACGACCGCCTCGCCTCCGGGGTCGACTTGTACCAGGGGAGCGTCTCGGGCCGTCCCGGCAGCGATCACTGGACGGTCACGGTGCGCGCGAACGGCGCTCACCTCGCCGCCGACAAGGACGCGGACGCGCTGGCCCGGCGGGTGCGCGGCGCCGGGTTCAGCCCGCGCGTCGAGCCGGTCGCGTGGCCGCGGGGCTCCGACCGGCACGGGGTGATCGGGGTGCGGGTCCGGGTGGGGGAGTACGGCGCACGGACCGATGCCGACGCCGGGCGCAAGGCCCTGACCGCAGCCGGGTTCGACGCGGTGAGCGAGTGGACCGGCGCCGACGGCGTGCCCGGCACCGGAGTCGCCCGGGTCAAGGTGGCGATCGTCGACCCGATGCGCTATCGCGGGGCGCTGAAGGGAACGTACGGAAAGGGCGTCGCGGGCCGTGAGCCGGTGAGTGGGATGGCCGCGCGCGGCGACGCCCTGCTCGGTGTCAACGCGGGCTTCTTCGTCATGGAGGGCAAGGACGGTGTGCCGGGCGCGGCGGCAGGCATCGCCGCGTACGACGGGGAGCTGCAGAGCGCGGCGACCGACGGCCGGATCGCGGCGGTGCTGCGGGGCGACGGCCTGCGTCCGCGGTTCGAGAAGCTCAGCACGGAGCTCCGGGTCCGCGCGGGCGGCGCGTCCGAGGTCGTGGACGGCGTCAACCGCGTTCCGGGCCTGGTGCGCAACTGCGGCGGTGTCGGCGGCGACGCCCCGACCCAGCGGCCGCAGCACGATGTGACCTGCACCGACCCCGCCGAGATCGTGAAGTTCACCGACGAACTCGGCGCGGACACTCCGGCGGGCGACGGGGTGGAGGCGGTCCTCGACGCGAGTGGACACGTACGGGAGGTGCGTCCGCGCGGCGGCGCCGTGCCGGAGGGCGGCAGCGTCCTCGCGGGCATCGGCTCCGGTGCCTCCTGGCTGCGTACGCATGCGAAGCCGGGCGGCGCCGTGAAGGTGTCGCAGCGGATCCTGGACGAGCGCGGCCGGGAGCTGAAACCGGGCCCGCACGACGACATCGTCAACGGCGGCCCCGAGCTGGTGCGCGGCGGCGAGGTCGCGGTGAACTACGCCGCCGACGGCATCGAGCACCCCGGTGACCCGTCCTTCGCGTACACCTGGGGCGTCAAGCGCAACCCGCGCATGCTCCTGGGCGTCGACCGGCAGGGCCGCATGCTCCTGGTCGGCGCGGACGGCAGGCAGCCCGGACACAGCGACGGGCTCGGCCTCAACGAAGCCGCGGAGCTGATGAAGTCGCTCGGCGCGGTGCGCGCCATGGCCCTGGACGGCGGTGGTTCCGTCACCATGGCGGTGAACGGCAAGGTGATCAACTCGCCGTCGGACGGTACCGAGCGCGCGGTGGGCGACGCGCTGCTGCTCACGCGCTGATGGTGCCGCTCACCGCACGCGCCGATGGCGCCGCTCACACGATCAACTACGGAACGTGATGGTCGCTACGTTCTGTGACGTACGGAATCGGGGGCGCTTCGTGCGATGACGCGGTCACGAGATATCTTGATGTCGAGCAATGTTGCAGACGTGGAGCGGAGCACCCGGTGACTGACTCGACCATCATCTACACCCAGACTGACGAGGCCCCTGCCCTCGCGACGTATTCGTTCTTGCCGGTGGTCAGGGCCTACGCCTCGACGGCCGGGGTCACTGTGGAGAGCCGTGACATCTCCCTGGCGGGGCGCATCATCGCGCTCTTCCCCGAGTTCCTCGAGGAGAGCCAGCGCATCGACGACGCCCTCGCCGAGCTCGGCGAGCTGGCCAAGACGCCCGGCGCGAACATCATCAAGCTGCCGAACATCTCGGCCTCCATCCCGCAGCTGAAGGCGGCCATCGCCGAGCTCCAGTCGCAGGGCTACGCACTGCCGAACTACCCGGACGACCCGAAGACCGACGCCGAGAAGGACATCGGCGCCCGTTACGACAAGGTCAAGGGCAGCGCCGTCAACCCGGTCCTGCGCGAGGGCAACTCCGACCGCCGCGCCCCGGCCTCGGTGAAGAACTACGCCAAGGCGCACCCGCACCGCATGGGCGCCTGGACGGCCGACTCGAAGACGAACGTCGCCACCATGGGCGTCGACGACTTCCGCTCCACGGAGAAGTCCACGGTCATCTCCGAGGACACCACGCTGCGCATCGAGTTCACGGGCGAGGACGGCAGCACCACCGTGCTGCGTCAGTCCGTACCGGTTCTCGCGGGCGAGGTCGTCGACGCCTCCGTGCTGCGCGTCGGCCCGCTGCGCGAGTTCCTCACCGCCCAGATCGCGAAGGCCAAGGCCGACGGTGTGCTGTTCTCGGTGCACCTGAAGGCCACGATGATGAAGGTCTCCGACCCGATCATCTTCGGCCACGTCGTGCGCGCCTTCTTCCCGAAGACGTTCGCCGCGTACGGCGAGGCGCTCGCCGCCGCGGGCCTGACCCCGAACGACGGTCTCGGCGGGATCCTCAACGGTCTCGACGCACTGCCCGAGGGCGCGCAGATCAAGGCGTCCTTCGAGGCCGAGCTGGCCGAGGGCCCCGAGCTCGCGATGGTCGACTCCGACAAGGGCATCACGAACCTGCACGTGCCGTCGGACGTCATCGTCGACGCCTCCATGCCCGCGATGATCCGTACGTCCGGCCACATGTGGGGCCCGGACGGCGGTGAGCACGACACCCTCGCCGTCCTTCCCGACTCCAGCTACTCCGGCGTGTACCAGGCCGTCATCGACGACTGCCGCGCCAACGGTGCCTTCGACCCGGCGACGATGGGCTCGGTGCCCAACGTCGGCCTCATGGCGCAGAAGGCCGAGGAGTACGGCAGCCACGACAAGACCTTCGAGATCGCCGCGCCCGGCACGGTGCGCGTCCTCGACGCGGCCGGCGACGTCGTCCTGGAGCAGACCGTCGCCACCGGCGACATCTTCCGGATGTGCCAGGCCAAGGACGCCCCGATCCGCGACTGGGTCAAGCTGGCCGTCAACCGTGCCCGCGCGACCGGCTCGCCCGCCGTGTTCTGGCTCGACGAGACCCGCGCGCACGACGCGCAGCTCATCGAGAAGGTCAAGGCGTACCTGCCCGAGCACGACACCGAGGGCCTGCAGATCGAGATCCTGTCGCCGGTGGACGCGACGGCGTTCTCCCTGGAGCGCATCCGCCGCGGCGAGGACACCATCTCGGTCACCGGCAACGTGCTCCGTGACTACCTCACGGACCTGTTCCCGATCCTGGAGCTCGGCACCAGCGCCAAGATGCTCTCCATCGTCCCGCTCATGAACGGCGGCGGCCTCTTCGAGACGGGCGCGGGCGGCTCCGCCCCCAAGCACGTCCAGCAGCTGGTCCGCGAGAACTACCTGCGCTGGGACAGCCTGGGTGAGTTCCTCGCCCTGGCCTCCAGCTTCGAGCACCTCGCGCAGACCACGAACAACGCGAGCGCGCAGGTCCTGGCCGACACCCTCGACCGCGCGACGGCGACCTTCCTGGAGAAGGACAAGTCGCCGACCCGCCGCATCGGCGGCATCGACAACCGTGGCAGCCACTTCTACCTGGCCACGTACTGGGCCCAGGAGCTGGCCAAGCAGACCGCGGACGCCGAGCTCGCCAAGGAGTTCGCCCCGCTGGCCAAGACGCTGGTCGAGCAGGAGCAGACGATCGTCGACGAGCTGAACGCGGTCCAGGGCTCGCCCGCCGACATCGGCGGCTACTACCAGCCCGACCCGGCGAAGGCGGCCTCCGTGATGCGCCCGTCGGCCACGCTGAACAAGGCGCTCGACCTTCTCGGCTGAGTGATCTCGGATTGACGCGGGTCCGCCCCGGTAGCGATGTCGGCTACCGGGGCGGACCCGCGTCCGTGCCCGGAACCGCCCCGCCTAAGAGCACGGAGGCGGCCGCGGTCACCCACGCACGCGTCACCGCCATTCCCTATTACTGAAACGCGTTCTACTGTGTGCGCCGTCAAGCCCGAGCCCGGGTAGCCAGCGAAGCAGGAGGCGCCGTGCACCTCGAATACACGCCTGAGCAGCGGCAGTTGCGCACCGAGCTGCGCACGTACTTCGCCGGGCTGGTGCCCGACAACGCGTACGCCCGGTACGCCGATCCCGCCGCGCAGAAGCGGTTCTACCGGGAGACCATCCGCAGGCTCGGCGCCGACGGCTGGCTCGGCGTCGGCTGGCCCGAGGAGTTCGGCGGGCGCGGGCTGTCGCCGATGGAGCAGTTCATCTTCTTCGACGAGGCCGCGCAGGCCGGCGTCCCGCTGCCCCTGATGGCGCTGAACACCGTCGGTCCGACCCTGATGCGGTTCGGCACCGACGAGCAGAAGACGTACTTCCTGCCGAAGATCCTCTCCGGCGAACTCGACTTCGCGATCGGCTACAGCGAGCCGGACGCGGGCACGGACCTCGCCGCGCTCAAGACGAAGGCGGTCAGGGAGGGCGACGAGGCCACCGGCCATTACACGGTCGACGGACAGAAGATCTGGACCACCAACGGCGACACCGCCGACTGGGTCTGGCTCGCCGTCCGCACCGACCCGGACGCCCCCGCCCACAAGGGCATCACCATGCTCCTCGTGCCGACGTCCGACCCCGGTTACTCCTGCACCATCATCAACACCCTCGCCTCGCACGACACCACGGCGAGCTACTACGAGAACATCCGCGTCCCCGCCTCACGCCGCGTGGGCGAGGAGAACAAGGGCTGGCGGCTCATCACCAACCAGCTCAACCACGAACGCGTCACGCTCGCCGCACACGGCACCATGGCCATCCGCGCCTTCCACAACGTGCAGCGCTGGGCCGCCGACACCAAGCTCGCCGACGGCCGCCGCGTCATCGACCTGGGCTGGGTCCGTCAGCGCCTGGCCAGGACGCACACCAAACTGGACGCGATGAAGCTCCTCAACTGGCAGATGGTGAACGCCGTCCAGGAGGGCACCCTCACCCCCCAGGACGCCTCCGCCGTGAAGGTGTACGGCTCCGAGGCGCGCAGGGACGCGTACGCCTGGCTCATGGAGGTGGTCGGCTCGGCGGGCTCGCTCAAGGAGGGCTCCGCGGGCGCGGTGCTGCACGGAGAGCTGGAACGCGGCTATCGCAGCGCCGTCATCTTCACCTTCGGCGGCGGCAACAACGAGATCCAGCGCGAGATCATCTCCTGGATCGGCCTCGGGATGCCGCGCGTGCGTCGCTGACGCCGTGTCACGAGGATCAGGCGCTGCTCAGGTTGTCGCGCAGGGCGATGCTGACGGTGATGCACTTGCCGCCCGTCTCCTTTCGCGCCTCGAAACGCTGGGCCACGGCCAGCACGATCTCCAGTCCGTGCTGCCCCACCCGGCCCGTGTCGGCGGCGCGGGCCCTCGGCAGGACGGGCCCGGAGTCCCGCACCGCCACCTCGACCGCCCCGGCGGTGATCCGCAGGTTCACCAGGACGGGACCGGGCGCGTACTTGAGGGAGTTGGTCACCAACTCGCTGATGACCAGCTGCGTCAGATCCGTGGCGCGCCGCGAGACCGTAAGGCCGTGATCGGCCTGCATCCGAGCGAGGAAGCCGGCCGCCAGATGCCGCGCCTGAGCGATGCACGTGCCGGTCCCGTCCAGCTCGAAGGCGAACTCGGCGAACTCGGTGGTCTCTGCGGTCTCCGCGGCCGGTTCGTCCGGCGCCGTGCCGTCGTCACCCACGGCCCCGCCTTTCCCTACGTAATCCCCGATTGACCGGGCATCATGTGTACGTTACCGCCGGCACGACACACGAGGCTCCGAATGTGCAAGCATCGTCAGCATGGCTGAGGAACGAATGGCTAGCAGTGAACGAGCCCAGCAGACTGATCAGTTCTCAGTCGTGTCCACGCCTCTCGACGACGTCACCGTCCTGACACTCGCCGGTGAGATCGACCTGGACACCAGTGCCCACGTACGCCAAGCGCTCGAAGCCGTCGGCGCGCACGGTACCCGCGTCGTCATCGATCTGCGACGGGTCACCTTCATCGACTCCAGCGGCATCAACGTCTTCATCGCCGGCCACCGGGCTCTCGTCGAGGCCGGCGGCCGGCTGTGTCTCGCCGCCCCCTCGGAGTGCGTGGCCCGGACCCTGGAGATCGTCGGTATCGACACCCTCATCGACATCTGCCCCACACTCGGCGAGGCCCTCGACAGGTGACCCCTCCTCCGACCACCCCTCATCGGCCCGGCCGTTCATGAACCGTGCAGATCCGCGGCGAGCAACGCGATGTCGTCGTCCTTGCCCCTCCCGAACGTGTCCAGAAGATGGTCGCTGAGGTCCTGCAGCCCGGCCGGACCAGCCGTGACCGCCTTCATGAAGGCGTCGAGCGTGGTGTTCAGCGACGTGTTGCGCACTTCGACCAGGCCGTCGGTGACGAGCAGCAGCCGGGTGCCCGGTGGTGCGGACAGGGCCGTCGGGGCCGGGTGAGGGGCACGCAGTCCCAGTATCGGTCCGTGCGGAGTGTGGAAGCGCGCGTGGCCTTCCGGGCTGATGACGAGCGGGGGGATGTGCCCGGCGTTGGCGACCTGCAGACGCCGCCCCCCGGGCTCGACGAGGACCAGGCAGAGGGAGGCGGTCACGGTCGGTTGTGAGTGGGCCAGGAGGGTTTCGAGTCGGTTGAGCACGTGCTGCGGCGGGTGTCCCTCGATGGCGTAGGCGCGCAGCGCGTGGCGCAACTCGCCCATCACGGTGGCCGCGCCGAGCGAGTGGCCCAGCACATCCCCTATCGCCAGCAACAGGCCGTCGGCGGTAGGGATCGCCTCGTAGAAATCGCCGCCGATCTCCGCGTTCTCGGAGGCGGGCAGATAGCGGAAGGCCAAGTCGATGCCGTCGACGGTGGGGAGGTCGCTCGGCAGGAACGAGCGTTGCAGGGCGAGGGCGAGCGTGTGTTCCTCGTTGTACGTTCTCAGCGCTTCGAGGGCCAGCGCGCAGGCGTGGGCCAGCTGTTGGAGAAGATGCTCGTCATCCGTCCCGGCGAGCGCGTCGCAGGGGACGGCGAGACAGACAGGGGGGCGGCCGCGCTTGGTCCGCGCCACCGCCATGGCGATGTTCCCGCCGAGGTGGTCCGCGCTGAGCAGCGTCTGCCACTGTCCCCGCGAGATCCGGGCGACCGTCGCACCGGTCCCGTCGCCCAGGCTCCGCTGGAGCAGCCGGTCGAGTACGTCCGGCCGCGCCGCGTACGTTCGGGTCGGCGCGTCAGGGCCGGTGCTCGCGCTGTGGACCGCCTGCCCTTCGGGCGAGAGGAAGACCGCGCTGGCCGGGGACGACAGCAGACGGGCTGCGCCCCCGGTGGCCGCGGAGGCGAACGAGTGGAAGCCCATGGCGCTGTAGACGGACATGGTCGCCTGGTTGAGAGTGAGGAGCCGCTGCGCGAGTTGCTCCGCGCGGCGCCGTGCTCGGGCGTAGCGCAGCGTGGCCGTGACCGTGGCGAGCAACTCGCCCGGATCGAGGGGCTGGTTGAGGTAGGCGTCCGCGCCTCGCTGAAGCCCTTCGGCGTGATCCTCCGCGCTGACCGCCGACGCGGAGATGTGAATGACGGGCAGGGCGGCCGTGCGGGCGTTGCCCTTGATCTTCTCGCTCAGCTCGAAGCCGTTCATGTCCGGCAGGCGCACGTCCACGATGGCGATCTCCGGCAGGGGGAGGCCGTCCGTGGCGAGATGCCTGATGCCCTCGCCCGCGTTCTTGGCGCCGATCACGACGTGCCCCGCACGCTCCAGCCAGCTGGTGAGGAGGTACAGGTTGGTCTCGCTGTCCTCGACGACCAGGATGGTGGCGGGAGCGGCATCCTGAGAGCTGTCGGTCACTGTGTGCCTCCGCCGGTTTCCTCGCCGCGCCCGTCCGGTCCGTGCACCGGGACGAGCACCTCCACGCGTGTGCCGACCCCGAGGGTGCTGGTGAGGTCGAGAGTGCCCCCGAGGAGTTCGGTGAGGGTGCGGGCGTAGGGCAGCCCGAGCCCGGTCCCCGCATGCCCGCTCTGATGGGGGCCTCGGACCTGGTAGAACTCCTCGAAGACTCGGCTGAGTTCCTCCGCCGGGATACCGACTCCCGTGTCGGTGATCGTGACGCGGAGCGACGGCGACGACTGGTCTTCGCTCATGCCGACGTCCAGCCGCACTTCACCCTCGTCGGTGAACTTGCAGGCGTTGGACATCAGGTTGCGCAGGACGTGGGTCAGGAGTTCCTCGTCCGTGATCACCGTGGGGAGGTTCCGCAGGTCCGGGGTGACGAGGGAGACACCCCTGCCTCCGTAGGTGCCCTCGAAAGTAGCGCTCAGCTGGGTCACGAGCAGACGCAGGTCGACCGGGGCGCGCTGGACGTCGAGCAGACCCGATTCGGCTTTGACGACGTCCAGCAGATCACTGACGAGGGACAGGACCGTCTGCCCCGACGCCTCGATCAACGTGATCTGCTGTCGTTGTTCGGGCGACACCGGCTCCGAACCGGGGTCGAGCAACAGGCGGGCCAGGGCGACGACGGAATTGATCGGTGCGCGCAGTTCGTGGCTGATGTTCGTCCAGAACCGCGTCTTCGCCTCGCTTGCCTCTCGGAGCTGTCGGGACTTCCCGTCCAGTTCCGAATGCAGGGCGAGCACACCGATGTTGGTGGTCTCGAGTTCCTTGGTGAGCTCCGAGTAGAGGGCGAGTACACCCTGGTTGGTGTCCTGGAGCTCCTTGTTGAGTCTGCGCAGGTCTTCCCGCTGGGCCCGCGTCTCCTCCAGCGTCGCGATCAGATCGCGCGTCTGGGCCCTGAGGAAGTCGGCCTCCGTGGTCGGATCGGCCTGGCCCAGGGCCGTGGCCAGGCGCTCGTCCATCTCGGTGACCGTGGGGTGGTTCACCGGCAGCGGTTGGCGGATGGTGACGCGGCCGTGTGCTCCGTGGGGCTCGTACTCGATCACGACGAGCCTGGAGACCAGTTGCAGGGTCTCGGGCGTCGGCTGCGGACCACGGCCCCATTCGAGCGCCACGACGAGAGCGGGCCGCTCGCCGGACTCGGAACGGAAGGAGATGGTGACCGCGCCGCAGCCGACGCGGTCCCGGCCCAGCTCGCTCAGCGCGGTGGCGAGGCGGACCTGGTCCTGATGTTCCAGACCGAGCGCCGCGGCAGCCCGCTGCGCGGCGCGTCTGAGCCGGAACACGTCCTGCGCCGAGGCAAGGCCGAGGGACGCCGCGGCCCGCGGCCCGTGGCCCGCGACGGCGATTCGGGTCCCGCGGGCCTGCCGGGGAGAGTCAGCAGACACGTCCGTCCCGCCCTTCGCTGTTCACCAGATCCCCTTCACCACCACCACGCTGGCGTCGTCCCGGCGCACACCGGCCTCACGCAACAGCTGCCCGGCCATGACGAGCGGCGCATGGTGGAGAAGCCCGGGGAGAGCCGTGTGATCCCACCGCTCGGTGAGTCCGTCGGAATGCATGGCCAGGGCGCCGCCTTCGGGCAGCGGTTCCTCGAAGGTCCGCAGGCGGCGCATGCTCGCTCCGACGATGCCGGGCACCGAAAGCAGAGTCTTGCGGGCGTCGTGACCGATGAGGAAGCCGCTGATGTTGCCGACGCCGCAGTACCGCACCCGTCGTGCCGCCGGTTCGATCCTGGCGACTGCCGCCGCGCCACCCCGGGTTCCCCGAAGAGCGCGGTGGACCGCTTTCATGATCCCTTCCGGGTCGGTGGCGGGAGTGGCATGGAACGCCTCTACGGCCGCCGCACTGGCACGGGCCGCCAGCGGGCCGTGCCCCAGGCCGTCGCACATCATGACGAGAACGGCGGGGTGGTCGGGGCCAGTTGCTGTGGCTGTGTCGAGTCGGGCACTCCAGGCGTCACCGCAGGTGATCTCCCCACTGATGGGCCGTGTCATACCGGAGACGCACTGCCGCCCGGCCGACAGAGCCGCCGTCACTCCCTGGCCGTCCGCCCGGCGGGACCAGAACTGCGCCGCCATGACCGTTCCCTTCCCGGGCACGGAGTGGACGTCGAAGTGGTCGGCCAGCCTGGCCACGGCTCCGAGCCCGATGCCGAGTGTGCCGGCGCTGGAGGTTCCGTCGGCCAGCGAGGCGGGCACGTCGACCATGCCGGGCCCCGAGTCGACGGTGACGAACTCGACCGCGGCCTCGTCGTTCGTGTGCAGAGTCCGGAGCAGCAGCGCACCGTCCGTGGCATGTCGCTGAATGTTGGTGGCGGCCTCGGTGACGGCTAGGGCGACTTCCGCGGCACGATGCGTGTCGAGACCGACCCTCCGGGCCAACGCGGCCGCCGCTCCGCGCGCCGCGGTCGACAGGGAGGGGCCGTCGCGGAACCAGCTCATGTCCCTGCTGGCCAGAAGGGCCCGGGTGTTCATCGGGCCCACTTGATGATGGTGACCATGGTGCCCACGCCCACCTCTGTCACGAGTTCGAACTCGTCGACGAGGCGGCGGGCGCCACTGAGCCCCAGGCCCAGGCCGGCGCCCGAGGTCCAGCCGTCCGTCATCGCCAGACCCACGTCCTCGATGCCGGGCCCACTGTCCTCGAAGAGCGCCGCGACTCCCTGGCGGCCGTACCTTTCGACGACCCCCGCCCTGACGGCTCCACCACCCCCGTAGACGAGGGTGTTGCGCGCCAGCTCGCTCGCTGCCGTGATCATTTTCGTCTGGTCCACGAGGGAGAGGCGGCACCGCTGCGCCAGGACGCGGATGGTCTGCCTGATGCTCACCACGTCCCTGTTGTGCGTGATGGGGTAGACCTGAGGCGCCTCACCAGGCAGCCAGGGCGCTGTCACGCCTCGCCCGCAGAGGAGGTACGCCGCAGCCGGGCCAGCCCTTTCTCGAGGTCGAGAGCCGTGCTCACTCCGCCCAGCGAAAGTCCGAGTTCGACGAGCGTGATGGCGACGGCGGGCCGCATGCCGACCACCACCGTCTCGGCGTCGAGCATGCGGGAGATGTCCGCGATCGTCGACAGCATGCGCCCGACGAAGGAGTCGACGATCTCCAGCGCCGTGATGTCGATGATGACGCCCTGGGCGGAGCGGTTCACGATCTGCTCGGCCAGGTCCTCCTGCAACTGCAGGACGGTCTGATCCTCCAGGTCGAACTGGATGGACACCACCAACACCTCGCCGATGCGCAGGATCGGTACCCGCTCGGTCACAGCTGCCCGGCCTTGCGGGTGGCCATCTCGACGCCCGACCTCTTCAGGGCCAGCTTGAGCGCGTCCGCGAGGCTCGCCTTGGTGACGATGCCCTCGAACTCGATGCCCAGCGCCACGATCGTCTGCGCGATCTGCGGGCGGATACCGGAGATGGTGCATTCGGCACCCATGAGGCGGGCCGCGACGATGGTCTTCAGCAAGTGCTGGGCCACCTGTGTGTCCACCGCCGGTACACCGGTGATGTCGATGATGGCCTGCTCGGAACCGGTGTCCACCAGCGCCTGAAGCAGCTTCTCCATGACGACCTGGGTCCGCGCGGAGTCCAGCGTGCCCACCAGGGGCACGGCGATGACACCGTCCCACACCCGCACCACGGGCGTGGACAGCTCCATCAGCTGTTCGGCCTGCGCGGAGATGAGCTCCTCGCGGGTCCGTGTGTACGTCTCGATCGTGAACAGGCCAAGGCCGTCCAGTACGCGGCTGAGGCGCCCGAAGGCGCGGATCTCCTCGGTGGACCCGTCCTGGAGCACGGGCTCGAGGACCTGCTTGAGCGCGAATACGCTCATCGCCGTCTCCGTGGGCGAGAAGCCCTGCCGTGCCCTGTTTCTCGACAGCTCCGTCAAGAGGGCTCGCACTTCCGACATCTGTTCCCCGTGCACATCGCCGGCACCCTGGCTCAGTGCCTGCACGAGTGCTTCGTGCAACTCGACCAGCTCACGGCTCAGTTCGGCGACACTCACACGGCCTTTCAGCGTCCCCGAGACCTGCTGCACCCACTCCCCGGTCACGTCCCGCCCCTTGACCGACAGCAACCCCAGCAGGTCGACGGCACTGTCCTGTTCAGTCACGTGACTGCCCCCCGTATTTGTCCTATTTGGTCTCGCGCCGCAGCGTAGGGCACGGCGATATGGCGAGTGGGGCGATCCGGCGAAGCTCACCGGTACGGGTTCCGTCGCGCTGGCCGTCTGTTGCGGCGCGATGTATTGACACGGCCCGAGGGGCGGGGTCAGCATCACTTCCAAGTTAATTAACTATCTAGTGCGTTAACTGCGTGTGTCGGGTGCGCACGCTCGCCACCCGACCCGGCGTTCCCTCCCCACAGCGCCGGCACCCCCGTCCCCCTCTCGCGGCCCGCCCCGGCTCACGGCCGGGCCGCTCTCCCCGAGGAGTTCACGTGTCCGCTCACCCGCAGGCCGATCCGCCATCGGCCACGCCGCCGCTCCAGGGCAGGCCGCGCAAGGCCGCTTTCGCCGCCTGGATCGGCAGCGCCCTCGAGTACTACGACTTCTTCATCTACGGCAGCGCCGCGGCCCTGGTCTTCCCCAAAGTCTTCTTCGACCCGGACGACCCGGCCACCGCCACCCTGATCTCGCTCGCGACCTTCGGCGTCGCGTACGCGGCGCGCCCCGTCGGCGCTCTCGTTCTCGGCCACTTCGGTGACCGGCTCGGCCGTCGGAAGATCATGGTCTGGACGCTGATCCTCATGGGGCTCTCCACCTTCCTCATCGGCTGTCTGCCCACGTACGCGCAGGTCGGCACCGTCGCTCCGGTGCTGCTCGTGCTGATGCGGGTGTTCCAGGGCCTGTCCGCGGCCGGAGAGCAGGCGAGCGCGAACGCGATGACGCTGGAGCACGCGCCGGAACACCGGCGCGGCTACTACACGAGCTTCACCCTCAACGGGACCCAGGCCGGTCAGCTCCTCGCGACCCTGGTGTTCCTGCCCGTCGCCGCACTGCCGGACGACCAGCTGTACAGCTGGGGTTGGCGCGTTCCGTTCCTGCTGAGCGCCGTCGTCGCCGTCGCCGGATACGTCATCCGCCGCACCCTGGAGGAGACCCCCGTCTTCCAGCAGGTCTCGGCCGACCAGAAGGTGGCCAGGATGCCGCTGGCGGAACTGCTCAGGAACCACTGGGCCGACGTCCTTCGGGTGGTCGCGGCGGCGCTGATCGCGACGGTCAGCACGATCTTCTCCGTCTGGGCCCTCTCGTACGCCACGAGCGACGCGGTCGGCCTCGACAAGACGGGCATGCTCTGGGTCGCGGGCAGCGCCAACGCGGTAGCCCTGCTCGCCATCCCGCTCTGGGCCAGGCTCTCGGACCGGATCGGCCGCAAGCCCGTCTTCCTCATCGGGGCACTCGGCAGCGGGGTGATGATCTTCGTCTACCTGTGGGCGATCTCGACCGGCAGCTACGCACTGGTCTTCGTGACCGGACTGCTCCTCTTCGGAGTCGTCTACAGCGCGGCCAACGGCATCTGGCCCTCGTTCTACGGCGAGATGTTCCCCGCCAGGGTCCGCCTCTCCGGCATGGCCGTCGGTACCCAGATCGGGTTCGCCGTCGCCGGCTTCGCGGTGACCTTCGCGGCACAGATCGCGGGCCCCGACGGGGACAACTGGCTCGGCGTCGCGATCTTCACCGCCGCCTTCTGCGTGATCTGCGCGATCGCCGTGGCCACCGGGCGTGAGACACACCGGGTGCCCACGGCCGAGTTGGGTGTGCGCACCGGGCTCGCGAAGACGCCGACGGCGGAGCCCGAAGCCGCCGCCCTCTGAACCCGTCGCGCCCACCGCGACCTCGTGATCAACCGTGCCAAGCTGACCTACAGGAACTCTTGATGACCTCGTACCTCACCGGCCTGATCGGCTCCGGTATCGGCCCCTCCCTGAGCCCCGCCCTGCACGAACGCGAGGCGGACCGGCACGGTGTGCGCCTCGTCTACCGCACCCTCGACATCGACGTCCTCGGCGTCGCGCCCGAGGTCGTCGGCGAACTGGTGCACGCCGCCCACCGACTCGGCTTCGACGGGCTCAACATCACCCACCCCTGCAAGCAGCTGGTCGTCGAGCACCTGGACGAGCTCGCCCCCGAGGCCGCCGAGCTCGGCGCCGTGAACACCGTCGTCTTCAGGGGCGGACGCGCCGTCGGGCACAACACGGATGCCACCGGCTTCGCCCAGTCCTTCGCCCGCGGCCTGGCCGACGCGCCGACCGGTGACGTCGTACAGCTCGGCGCGGGCGGGGCGGGCGCCGCCGTGGCGCACGCCCTGCTCAACCTCGGTGTCGACCGGGTCACCCTGGTCGACACCGACCCGGCCCGTGCCGCCGCTCTCGCCGCCGCGCTGACCGCGCGCTTCGGGCCCGGCCGTGCGGTGTCCGCGCCGAGCGGCGCGACGGCCGAGCGCCTCGCCGTCGCGGACGGCCTGGTCCACGCCACACCCACCGGCATGGTCGCCCACCCGGGCCTGCCCCTGCCCGCCGATCTGCTCAGGCCCGGCCTCTGGGTGGCCGAAGTCGTCTACCGGCCGCTGGAGACCGAGCTGTTGCGCGCGGCCCGCGCCATCGGCTGCCGCACCCTGGACGGCGGTGGCATGGCCGTCTTCCAGGCGGCCGACGCCTTCCGTCTCTTCACCGGACTCGAACCGCACACCGGACCGATGCTCGCCGACTTCGGCGACCTGGCCGCTTCCCCGGCCTGACGGACACCGGCTCGATACTCACAGGCCCGACAGAAGGACACCATGCGCACATCGATCGCCACCGTCTCGCTCAGCGGTCCGCTGTCCGAGAAGCTCACCGCCGTCGCCACCGCCGGATTCGACGGTGTGGAGATCTTCGAGAACGATCTCATCGGCGCCCCGCTCAGCCCCGAGGAAGTGCGGCTGCGCTGTGCGGACCTGGGCCTGGGCATCGACCTCTACCAGCCTTTCCGCGACTTCGAGGCCGTCCCCACCGACGTGCTCGCCCGCAATCTGCGCCGCGCGGAACGCAAGTTCGCCGTGATGGAGCGCCTCGGCGCGGACCTGCTCCTCGTCTGCTCCAGCGTCGCGCCCGATGCGGTCGACGACGACGCGCTCGCCGCCGAGCAGCTACGGCTCCTCGCCGACCGAGCGGCGGACCACGGCATCCGAATCGCCTACGAGGCACTGGCCTGGGGCCGGCACGTCAGCACATACGACCACGCCTGGCGGATCGTCGAACAGGCGGACCATCCGGCACTCGGCACCTGCCTCGACAGCTTCCACATCCTGTCCCGCGGATCCGACCCCAAGGGCATCGCGGACATCCCCGGCGAGAAGATCTTCTTCCTGCAGCTGGCGGACGCACCGCTGATGGCGATGGACGTCCTCCAGTGGAGCAGGCACTACCGCTGCTTCCCCGGCCAGGGCGGCTTCGACCTAGCCCCCCTGGTGGCCGCCACGGTAGGGGCCGGATACCAAGGGCCCCTGTCGCTCGAAGTGTTCAACGACGTGTTCCGGCAGGCGGGCGCTGCCTCCACCGCCGTCGACGCGCTCCGCTCGCTGCTCCTGCTCGAGGAGTCGGCCGGTCTTTCCGCGCTCCCCGCAGCGCCCGCGCCCTCCGGCTTCGCCTTCGCCGAGCTGACCGCGGCCGACACCGAACCGCTGCGCGGAGTGCTCCAGGCCCTCGGCTTCGCCCACACCGCCCGGCACACCTGGAAGCCGGTCGAACTCTGGGAACAGGGGGATGCCCGCATCCTGCTCAACACCGGGGTCAGCGGCCGTCGTCAAGATCCGGCACTGACCGCCATCGGCGTGGAGACCCCTGACCCGGACCGCGCCGCGCGCCGCGCCGAAGAGGTGCTCGCGCCCGTGGTGCCGCGCCGTCGGGGCCCGGGCGACGCACCGCTCGACGCGGTCGCCGCGCCCGATGGCACGGAGGTCTTCTTCTGCCGCACGGGGAAGCCCGACCACCCCAGCTGGACCGCTGACTTCACCGACGTACCGGCGCGCGCTCTGCCGGGGGAGCAGCCGGGAGAGCAGGGCGAACAGGCCTGGACCATCCGGCACATCGACCACATCGCGCTCACCCAGCCCTGGCACCAGTTCGACGAGGCATCGCTGTTCCACCGGGGGGTGCTCGGCCTGGAGGCGGACGACAGCCTCGACCTGGCCGACCCCTACGGACTCGTGCGCAGCCGGGCCGTCGCGTCGCCCGACGGCGGTGTGCGCATCGTCCTCAACATCGCTCCGGCGCCGGACGCCGACGGCGCCCGCCTTCAGCACATCGCCCTCGCGACGGACGACATCGCCGGAGCCGCCCGGCGCGTGCGGGAACACGGCGCGGGCCTGCTGCCGATTCCCGCCAACTACTACGACGACCTCGACGCCCGCCACGGGCTGGATCCGGAGTACCTGGCCACGCTGGCGGAGCTCGGCATCCTCTACGACCGGGACGAGAACGGTGAGTTCCTCCACTGCTACACCGCCACCGTCGGCCGGGTCTTCTTCGAGTTGGTGCAGCGCACGGGCGGCTACCGGGGATACGGGGCCCAGAACGCGGCCGTACGGCTCGCCGCCCAGCATCTTCAGCAGCCTTAGCCGCCTGCCTCACCAGCATGAGCCGTCATCTCCACCACCATTAGACTGACCGGCGCCGGAGAGTCCGCAAAGAGGAGCCGCATGGCCGCCGCCGTCCCCCCGTCGTCCCCGCCCGCCAAGCGGACCCGGGACGCGGCCCGTACCCAGGGGGAGATCCTCGATGTGGCCACCGAGGAGTTCGCCCGCATGGGATACGCGGGGGCCAGAGTGGACGAGATCGCCGCCCGCATGCGGACCACGAAGCGGATGATCTACTACTACTTCGGCAGCAAGGACCGGCTGTTCACCGCGGTCCTGGAGCGGGCGTACACGGTCATCCGGCAGGAGGAGCAGCAGCTCGACGTCGGGCATCTCGATCCGGTGTCCGCCATCCGCCGCCTCGCCGAGGTCACCTTCGACCACCACGAGGCGCACCCGGACTTCATCCGTCTCGTCAGCATCGAGAACATCCACGAGGCGAAGCACATCGGTGCCTCGCCGAGTCTGGCCTCCCTCAGCTCTCCGGCGATCGACATCATCGCCTCGATCCTCGAAGCCGGGCGCGAGCAAGGGGTGTTCACGGCCGAGGTGGACGCCGTGGACCTGCACGCGATGATCAGTTCTTTCTGCTTCTTCCGGGTCTCCAACCGGCATACGTTCCACGCGCTCTTCGGCCGCGACCTCACCGAGGCACCTCGCCGCGAGCACTACCGGACGATGCTGGGGGACATGGTCATCTCGTACCTGACGACCGTTCGCTGATCACCGCTACCGCTACCGCTACCGCCATCGCCTCGGTGGCGGCCACGTGCACAAGGCCACGCGCACAGGGCCATGCGCACCAGGCGGGTTGAGGCCCGCACCGGCGGCGTAGCCTGCGATCAGGAGGTGGTTGTATGCGCGAGGCATCCTCATCGGGGCAGCCGGCGGCGGGGGACCCGGGGCTCTTCGGCCCCTCGTCCGTGACCTGGCAGATGCACGGCGACCCGATGATGTGGGTCGCCGGAGTCCGCGCCCTGTATCTGCAGGCCCTGCACCCCCGCGCGGTCCGCGGTGTCATGCAGAACTCGGACTTCCGCAAGGACGCCTGGGGCCGCCTCATGCGTACCGCGAGCTTCGTGGGCACCACCACGTACGGCACCACCGAGGTCGCCGAGCAGGCGGGCGCGCGGGTGCGGAAGATTCATACGATGCTCAAGGCCACCGACCCGGACACGGGGGAGCGGTACGGCGTCGACGAGCCCGAGCTGCTGCTCTGGGTGCACTGCGCCGAGATCGACTCCTATCTGCACGTCGCACGCCGGTCCGGGTTCCGCCTCACCGACGAGCTCGCCGACCGGTATGTCGACGAACACCGGCAGAGCGCCCGCCTCGTCGGCCTCGACCCCGCCGACGTACCGGCGTCGGTCGCCGAACTCGCCGCGTACTTCGAGCGGGTGCGGCCCGAACTGGCCGCGGGGCCGGAGGCGCGCGATGTCGACGACTTCCTCCAACGCCCCCCGACCCACCCGCTGTTGGTTCCGGCGCGCGCCCTGCTGTGGCGGCGCGTGGCGAATCTGGCGTACACCTCGCTGCCGTCCTACGCCCACGAGCTGTACGGCAGGACGGCCCCGCCGCCCGGCACCGTGACCCGGCGGCTTGTCACCATGGGCACCATCCTGCGCACCGTCCCCGCACGTATCCGCTGGCAACTTCCCCCGAAACACATTCTGCGCGCCATGGCCAGGCTCGGCCCCGGCGCGCGGCCTGCCCCGTACAAACTCGACAGACGGGCAGCCATACTGGACAGGCCGGGGAGGGCGAAGCGAAGCAACGGGGGCGACGGCGGGAGATGGCGGACACCAGGCTGATCCAGGGCCGGTACCGGCTGCTGGACCTGATCGGGCGCGGCGGCATGGGCGAGGTGTGGCGTGCGCGCGACGAGTCTCTGGGGCGCAAGGTCGCCGTGAAGTGCCTCAAGCCGATGGGGCCGCAGCACGACCAGTCCTTCACGCGCGTCCTGCGCGAGAGGTTCCGGCGCGAGGCGCGTGTGGCGGCGGCGCTGCAGCACCGCGGCGTCACCGTCGTACATGACTTCGGGGAGCACGACGGCGTCCTGTATCTGGTCATGGAACTGCTCGAAGGGCGCAACCTCAGTCAGCTCCTGGAGGACAACAAACAGCATCCGCTGCCCGTCGCGGACGTGGTGGAGATCGCCGACCAGGTCGCCGCGGCGCTCGCGTACACCCATGAACAGGGCATCGTGCACCGGGACCTGAAGCCCGCGAACATCATGCGGCTCACGGACGGCACGGTGAAGATCTGCGACTTCGGCATCGCACGGCTCGGCCACGACATCGGCTTCACCTCGCGCCTGACCGGCACGGGCATCGCGATGGGCACACCTCACTACATGTCGCCCGAGCAGATCAGCGGCGCCCAGGTCGACCAGCGCAGCGACCTCTACTCCTTCGGATGCGTCCTGTACGAGATCGCCACGGGGGCGCCGCCCTTCGACATGGAGGACGCCTGGGCCGTGCTCGTCGGCCACCGCGACACGCAGCCCGAGCCGCCGCGCACGCACCGCGACGAACTCCCCGAGTACTTCGAGAAGATCGTCCTCGACCTGCTCGCCAAGGAACCGGACGAGCGCCCCGACGACGCCCGCGAGCTGGGGCGGCGCATCCTCTCGGGCCGCGCCGTCCCCTCGTACGTCCCGACCGTCGTCACCCCGCCCGCGCGCCGACCGGAGCAGCCGCCCTCGCGTGAGCCGCGCCTTCCCTCGTGGACCCGCGGCATGACGACCGGGCACAAGGCGAACGGCGCACCCGCGCTGCGGACGACGCCGCCCGACGCGGCGGCGGGCCTGACCGGCGAGTGGATCCCGCGCACCGACGCGCGCCGGGCCGCGGCGCCGCGGCAGCCCGAGCGGCCCACGCCGTCACCGGAGGTGGTCGCCACCCTCGTCAGCAGGCACAACGCGGGCCTGAGCCTGGGGCGCCTCGGCCGCTGGGCCGAGGCGGGCGAGGTGCACCGCGCGGTGGCCGCCGAGCGGGAGCACGCGCTCGGCCCCGACCACCCGGACACGCTCGCAAGCCGCTACGAAGTGGGCTTCACCCTCAGCCGCACCGGACGGGCGGCCGACGCCCTGCGGGAGTACGGGCGCGTCGCGCAGGGCAGGGAACGCACCCTCGGCCCCGAGCACCCGGACACGCTAGCCGCACGTCAGGAAATGGCTTACGTGCTGGGGCAGTTGGGGCGGCACTTCGAGGCCCACCAGACATACACGGCGGTGCTGGCCGTGCGGGAGCGGACCGCGGGCGCCGATCACCCCGACACTCTGCGCTGCCGCCACAACCTGGCGTACAACCTCAGCAGGCTCGGCCGCCTGGAGGACTCCTACCAGCTGGCCCGCGAGGTCGCGACGGCCCGCGCGCGCGTCCTGGGCGCCACCCACCCCGACACCCTCGTCACCCGTTACGAAGTCGCCTACGCACTGGGTCAATTGGGGCGCTGGCCCGAGGCGCTCCAGACGTATCGCGAGGTCGCCGAGGCGCGCGGCCGGGCGCTCGGCGGCGACCATCCCGACACGCTCGCCGCGCGCTACGAGGTGGGGATCAGCCTCGGCCGCCTCGGCCGCAGCGGTGAGGCCCTGGAGCTGTACCGCGACCTGATCGACGACCGCAACCGCGTGAACGGCCCCTTTGACCCCGAGACCCTGCGCGCCCGGCACGGCCTCGGCGTCAACCTCGGCCGCCAGGGCCGCTGGGAGGAAGCCCTGGCCGAGGCCCGTGACGTCTGCGCGATCCGCGAACGCGTCCTGGGCGGCGACCACCCGGACACCCTGGTCAGCCGCCGCGAGGTGGCCGTGGGCCTGGGATGGCTCGGCCGCTGGGCCGACGCCCTCACCGAGTACCGCCGCGTCGCCGCCGCCCGCGAACAGGTCCTCGGCGCCGATCACCCCGACGCCCTGGCCAGCCGCAACGACGAGGCGCACTGCCTGGAACAGCTGGGCCGCGGCACCGAGGCGGTCGAGCTCTACCGGCGCGTGGCGGCGCTGCGCCAGCAGCGGGCGTCCGGCGGGCGCTGACGGCGTCGAAGGTGTCGAGGGGTGCCGGGGGTGCCTGGGGCGCCGAGGGTGTGACAATCGCACCACGAGGCGGGGGCTCGTGTTAGTAAGGGCTATGCCTCCTCGCGATCGATACGACGCCGTCATCGTCGGCGGTGGTCACAACGGACTCGTCGCCGCCGCCTATCTCGCCCGCGCGGGACGCTCCGTCCTGCTCCTGGAGCGGCTCTCCGGCACCGGTGGCGCCGCTGTGTCCAGCCGCCCCTTCGCCGGTGTCGACGCCCGGCTCTCGCGCTACTCGTACCTGGTCAGCCTCCTGCCCCGGAAGATCGTCAGGGACCTCGACCTGGACTTCAGAGTGCGCACCCGCACGGTCTCCTCCTACACTCCGACCGAGCGCGACGGGCGTCCGGCCGGACTGCTCGTGGGCGGGGGCGAAGCGCGCACCAGGGACGCGTTCGAGCGGCTCACCGGCGGACCGCGGGAGTACGAGGCGTGGCGGGAGTTCTACGCCATGACGGGTGAGGTCGCGGGGCGGGTGTTCCCCACGCTCACCGAACCCCTGCCCACGCGCGACGCACTGCGCGAGCGGGTCGGTGACGAGACCGCCTGGCGAACGCTCTTCGAAGAGCCCATCGGCGCCGCCATCGAGGAGCGGTTCCAGGACGACCTGGTGCGCGGAGTGGTGCTCACCGACGCCCTCATCGGCACGTTCGCCGACGCCCACGACCTGTCCCTGCGCCAGAACCGCTGCTTCCTCTACCACGTCATCGGCGGCGGCACCGGCGACTGGAACGTGCCCGTCGGCGGCATGGGCGCGCTCACCGGCGCCCTCGCCCAGGCTGCCCGCGCGGCCGGCGCCGAGCTCGCCACGGACCACGAGGTCATCCGCATCGATTCGGACGGACTGAGCGCCGAGGTCACCTACCGCACGCCCGAGCGCGAAGCCACCGTCGCCGCACGGCACGTCCTGGTCAACGCCTCACCGCAGGAGCTCGCCGCCCTCGTCGGCGACACACCCGCCGACCCGGCCGAGGGTGCCCAGCTCAAGGTCAACATGCTCCTCGAACGGCTGCCGAGACTGCGTGACACCTCGGTCGACCCGCACGAGGCCTTCGCCGGGACCTTCCACATCGCGGAGGGATACGGGGAGCTGGCCACCGCGTACGTCCAGGCCGCGGCCGGAGAGCTGCCCTCCGCGCCGCCTTCCGAGATCTACTGCCACTCCCTCACGGACCCCAGCATCCTCGCCCCCGACCTCGTCGAGCGCGGCTTCCAGACCCTCACGCTCTTCGGACTGCACACGCCCGCACGTCTCTTCGCCCACGACAACGACGCCGTACGGGCCGAACTGCTCAAGTCGACCATGGCGCAGCTGGACGCCCACCTGGCGGAGCCGCTCGCCGACTGCCTGGCCACCGACGCCGAAGGACGCCCCTGCATCGAGGCCAAGACCCCGCTCGACCTGGAACGCGACCTGCGCCTGCCCGGCGGCAACATCTTCCACCGCGACCTCGCCTTCCCCTACGCCCAGGACGACACCGGGCGCTGGGGTGTGGAGACACGGCACGCGAACGTCCTGCTGTGCGGGGCGGGTGCCGTGCGCGGCGGCGGGGTCAGCGGCATCCCCGGGCACAACGCGGCGATGGCCGCGCTGGGGGAGTAGGGGGAGCAGGGGGCCTCAGTCGGCCGAGGGAGCCCACCCCACCGCCTCGACGCGCGCCGCGTCGGCGGGCCGTGCCTCGTCGAAGGCCGTACGGCGGCCGTCCTCGACCCGCAGCCCGTCGGCGTACGCGCCACGCCCCACGTAGAGCTGATCCGTCGCGTACCGCCAGCGCAGGCGCACCCGCTCGCCCCGCAGGTCCGAGAGGTCCGCGGTGAGCCGGTGCCAGACGCGTCCGGACCAGCCGGACGCGGTGCCGTCGGGGTGCGGGCGAGGATCCGAGCCCCGGTGCCGCGTCGTGAACGGCACCGGCTGCCACGTCGCGCCGTCGTCGCGCGAGGCCTCCAGACACAGCTGGTCGGAGCCCGGCTCGGTGTCCCACCACAGCTCGCACCGGAGCGTCGCCCGGTCCGTGGTGAGGGTGAGCGGCGGCAGGGTCAGGGTGGCCGATGCCGCGTTCGCCATGCCGGAGAACCATGCGGTGCGTCCGTGCGCGGGACGTACCGGAACGGCGCGTGCCATACGGTTCGCCGTCGCCACCCGGGGTGCCGAACCGGATCGCCAACTGCGCACGGGGTGCACGGAGTTGCCGAGTACGACGAGGAAGGAGTCGGTCGTCGGGTCGAGGACGAGGGAGGTGCCGGTGAACCCCGTGTGGCCCGCGGTGCGCGGCGTCGCCATCGCACCCATGTACCAGTGCTGGTAGAGCTCGAAGCCCAGGCCGTGCTCGTCGCCGGGGAAGGCGGTGTTGAAGTCGGTGAACATCAGCTTCACGGACGCGTCGGAGAGGATGCGGGCGCGGCCGTAGACCCCGCCGTTGAGCAGCGTGCGACCGAGGATCGCGAGGTCCCAGGCGCAGGAGAAGACGCCGGCGTGCCCGGCGATCCCGCCGAGGCCGAAGGCGTTCTCGTCGTGCACCTCGCCCCACACCATGCCGCGGTCGAGGCCCGACCAGGGCAGCCGGGCGTCCTCCGTGGCGGCGATCTTCGGCCGCCAGGAGGCGGGCGGGTTGTAGCGGGTGCGGTGCATCCCGAGCGGAGCGGTGATCTCGTCGTGGAGCAGTGCGTCCAGAGGGCGGCCCGTGATCTCTTCGAGGACCAGCTGGAGCGAGATCAGATTCAGGTCCGAGTAGAGGTACTTGGTGCCCGGCGGGTTGAGGAGCGTCTCCTGCCAGATGAGGCGCAGTCGGCCCTCGTGCGTGGGTTCCTTGTAGAGGGGGATCCAGGCGCGGAAACCCGAGGTGTGGGTGAGGAGCTGGCGGACGGTGACGTCCTGTTTGCCGGCGCCCCCGAAATCGGGGAGGTACGAGGCGACCTTCGCCTCGAGCTCCAGCGTGCCGCGCTCGATCTGCTGCACCGCGAGCAGCGAGGTGAACAGCTTGGAGACGGAGGCGAGATCGAAGACGGTGTCCTTGGCCATCGCGATCTGCCGGTCGGCGGGCAGCTCGGTTCCGGTGTCGGTCTTCTCGTCGTACGCCGCATAGCGCACCGCCTTGCCGATGGGCTGGTGCAGCGCGACCGTGCCGCCGCGGCCCGCGAGCAGGACGGCGCCCGCGTACCAGGGGTGCTTGGGGGAGGGATCGAGGAACGTCTCGGCGTCGGCGACCAGTTGACGCAGATGCCCGGCGAGCAGCCCGGCGCGCTCGGGGGTGCCGGGGCGCAGCGTCGGACGCCCGGCGCCGGTCGCGGAGCCCGCCGCCGCAGCGGCAGGACCCGCGGGGAACGGGACAAGGGCGAGTGCCCCGCCCAACGCCGCTACCCGCGCGCCCAGTTGGCGTCGGCTGAGACCGCCTGCCGCTCTGTCCGCTGCCCCGCTGTCCTCGGCCATGAACGCGCCCCCTCCTGAAACTCTCCTGAACTGAAACTATCTTTCGGGATCACAAGAAACTGCTGAAACTTTCATGTCAGCGCGGAGCCCTGTCAACCGCGGGCACCCGGCAAAGATCTGACACTGCATCAGAAAACCTCTTCCGTCGTCCGGACGGCTGCGGCATCCTGCGCCCATGCAGACAGAGCTGAGCAGGAAACTGGGGATCGAGCACGCCGTCTTCGGCTTCACACCCTTCCCGGCGGTGGCGGCCGCCATCAGCAGGGCGGGCGGATTCGGTGTGCTCGGCGCGGTCCGCTACACGGCGCCCGACGAGCTGGCCCGGGATCTCGACTGGATGCAGGAACATGTCGATGACCGGCCCTACGGACTCGACGTCGTGATGCCCGCGAAGAAGGTCGAGGGGGTGAGCGAGTCCGATGTCGAGGCGATGATCCCCGAAGGCCACCGCCAGTTCGTCAAGGACACCCTCGGTAAGTACGGCGTACCCGAACTGGCCGAAGGCGAAGCCTCCGGCTGGCGCATCACCGGATGGATGGAGCAGGTCGCCCGCAATCAGCTCGACGTCGCCTTCGGCTACCCGATCAAGCTGCTCGCCAACGCGCTCGGTTCACCGCCCGCCGACGTCATCCAGCGCGCCCACGACCACGACGTACTGGTCGCCGCTCTCGCGGGCAGCGCCCGGCACGCGCGCAAGCACGCGGACGCGGGCATCGACATCGTCGTCGCGCAGGGCTACGAGGCGGGCGGCCACACCGGCGAGATCGCCTCCATGGTCCTGACGCCGGAAGCCGTCGAGGCCGTGGCGCCGCTGCCGGTGCTCGCGGCGGGCGGTATCGGCAGCGGCGACCAGATCGCGGCCGCGTTCGCGCTCGGCGCGCAGGGCGTGTGGCTCGGCTCCCTCTGGCTCACCACGACGGAGGCCGACCTCCACTCGCGGGCGCTCACCGAGAAGCTCCTGGCGGCGGGCTCGGGCGACACGGTCCGCTCGCGCGCCCTCACGGGCAAACCCGCACGCCAGCTGCGCACCGAATGGACCGACGCCTGGGACGACCCGGACGGGCCCGGCACGCTGCCCATGCCCCTGCAGGGGCTTCTGGTCGCCGAGGCGGTCTCGCGCATCCAGAAGCACGAGGTCCAGGCGCTGCTCGGCACGCCGGTGGGGCAGATCGTCGGCCGGATGAACAGCGAACGCAGCGTCCAGGTGGTCTTCGACGAGCTGACCCGCGGTTTCGAGCGCGCCATCGACCGCGTGAACCGCATAGCCGGACGCGACTGACGACCGGACGCGACTGACGACCGGACGCGACCGACGAGACGACGGAGGAGAGGTCCTTATGAGCAGCACGCCGGGCAGTACGCCCCCCAACGGCTTCTGGGCGCAGGCCGAAGCGGACCCGGACCGCACGGTACTGATCGCACCCGACGGCCAGGAGTGGACCGCGCGGCGCCTGCACGCGGCGACCAACCAGCTCGTCCACGGACTGCGCGCCGCGGGCCTGGAGCGCGGTGACGCCTTCGCCGTCGTGCTGCCCAACGGCGTCGAGCTCCTCACCGCGTATCTGGCGGCGTCGCAGGCCGGCCTCTATCTCGTCCCGGTCAACCACCACCTGGTCGGACCCGAGATCGCCTGGATCGTCGCCGACTCCGGAGCCAAGGTGCTCATCGCGCACGAGCGGTTCACGGGGGCGGCTACCCATGCCGCCGACGAGGCGAAGCTCCCGGCCACCCACCGGTACTCCGTGGGTGGCGTACCCGGCTTCCGCCCGTACGCCGAACTCCTCGCCGGACAACCGGAGTCCGCGCCCGACGAGCGCACCCTCGGCTGGGTCATGAACTACACATCGGGCACCACGGGACGCCCGCGCGGCATCCGGCGCCCGCTGTCGGGCAAGCTCCCCGAGGAGTCCTACCTCGGCGGCTTCCTCGGCATCTTCGGCGTCAAGCCCTTCGACGGCAACGTGCACCTCGTCTGCTCGCCGCTCTACCACACCGCGGTCCTCCAGTTCGCGGGCGCCGCCCTGCACATCGGCCACCCGCTGGTCCTGATGGACAAGTGGACGCCCGAGGAGATGCTCCGCCTCATCGACAGGTACAAGTGCACGCACACCCACATGGTGCCCACCCAGTTCCACCGCCTCCTCGCGCTGCCGGACGCGACCAAGGAGGCGTACGACGTGTCGTCGATGCGCCACGCCATCCACGGCGCCGCACCCTGCCCCGACCACGTCAAACGGGCGATGATCGAGTGGTGGGGCGAGTGTGTCGAGGAGTACTACGCGGCCAGCGAGGGCGGCGGCGCCTTCGCCACCGCGCAGGACTGGCTGAAGCGGCCCGGCACCGTCGGCAAGGCGTGGCCCATCAGCGAACTGGCCGTCTTCGACGACGACGGCAATCGGCTGCCGCCCGGTGAACTCGGCACCGTCTACATGAAGATGAGCACCGGCGGCTTCTCGTACCACAAGGACGAGTCCAAGACGAAGAAGAACCGCATCGGCGACTTCTTCACGGTCGGCGACCTCGGCTACCTCGACGAGGACGGCTACCTCTACCTCCGCGACCGCAAGATCGACATGATCATCTCGGGCGGGGTCAACATCTACCCCGCCGAGATCGAGTCGGCGCTGCTCACCCACCCCGCCGTCGCGGACGCCGCCGCGTTCGGCATCCCGCACGACGAGTGGGGCGAGCAGGTCAAGGCGGTCGTGGAGGTGACGGAGGGTCACACGGCGGGCGACGCGCTCGCCGCCGACATCCTCGACCACTGCGAGCGCCAACTCGCGGGCTACAAGCGCCCCAAGAGCGTCGACTTCATCACGACCATGCCGCGCGACCCGAACGGCAAGCTCTACAAGCGACGGCTGCGGGAGCCGTACTGGGAGGGACGGGAGCGCGCGCTGTAGCGCGGGCCCCGTCAGGAGCGCGGGGAACCGCGCGACAAGCCTCCACCGGTGCGCGGGTCGACACTGGACCGGGGCCACCCCCGCCGAGCGCTGGGCGGGGTGGCCCCATGTCGGCTAACGCGGCACGGCGGCCCCCCGCACCTTCACCACCTTCAGCCCAGGATCACGCAGAATGTCCTTCTCGCAGAACCGCGAGGTGACCCAGCGCTCACCGGAGTACAGCCGCGTCTGATCGCGGTAGTGCCGGGAGTTCGGGTTCGACGACTGCGAGTAGGTCAGGAGCGTGCGCGCCTGGGGGCAGCGGCCCCTGTCCCAGCCGACCGCCTGGATGTGGCTCGAACCGTGCGCGACCTCGGTGTAGCCGCCGCCCTTCGCGTCCCAGACCGGCTCGACCTTGTTCCATACGCCGATCGACTCCGTGCCGCCGGAGACCGGCAGCCGCTCCGAGCCGCGTACGACGAACTGGTTCTGGCCCAGCGGCGCGCCGAGCGCGATGCCCGCCCCGCTCAGCTCGGTCACCGCGTCGGCGAGCGCGGTCGCGAAGCCCGGCGCGGCCGTGTTGAGGGTGTTCGGGGTACGCACCGGGTCGGCGGCGGAGAACGGCACCTTCCACAGCTGGGCGTTGGGCACGGCGAGGACGAGCTTGCGCCAGAACCGGTCGAAGAGCAGCGCCCCCTCGCTGTCCGTGTTCATGGTGCGATCCCAGGCCTTGAGGACGTCACAGGCCTCGCGTACGTCGACGGCCTTGCCGTCGCTGCCGGTCGCGGCGCCCCCGGGCAGCGCGGCACACGCGCGTGCCGCGTCGGCGGCGGCCAGGTCGCCCGCGGGCGCCCGGTTCGCGAACTGCTGCTTCTGGAGGTCCTTGACCGTCAGGCCGCCCTTCTTCGCCATGGTGGCGACATCCTCGACGGCGCCGCGCGTGCGCAGGGAGCGCTGCGTGCCGATCGTGCCGAAGATCCGCTCGTAGCCCGTGATCGGCCGGTCGGCGTTGGTGAGCCAGGCGCTGTCGTTGGAGTTCTCCGCGTACGGGGCGTCCTTGAGGGTGGGCATCTTCGACGGGCCGAAGACGCCGGGCTGGACGGCGTCCTTGTCCGAGCCGAGCGCGCAGTCGCCGCGCGAGCCGTCGAGCACGGCCACGCCCGACGCCGGATACGTCACCTTGCCCAGAGCGGTGGAGCAGCGCTCGGCCAGGTCGTCGGTGATGCGGGGAAGGACCTGGGACTGGCTGAGGAGCGAGTGGCCCTTCCGGTCGGCGGCGACGGTGTTGACCCACGGGAGGCCCTGGGTGTCGCGCAGCGCCTTCAGGATGCCGTCGGTGGAGCGGGCCTTGCCGAAGCCGAGGTCGGTGTCGCTGCCGCGCATGTTCGTGGCGTTGGGGTCGTTCAGGGCGTACGCGGTCTTCGCCGACCAGGGCAGCGGGAGCTGAGCGCCGAGGCCGGTGGTGACCGGACCGTATCGGGTCCACCACTGCGTGCGGGTCACCGGAGCACCGTTCTTGACCGGCACCTCGACCGTCCGCTTCGTCATCTTCTCCGGCTTGCCGTCCACCAGATAGGTGGTGGGATCGGCCGGATCCAGCGTGAGCTGATGCAGGTTGAGGGTCACGCCGGACGCCACCGTGTGGCTCCACGCCACATCGCCGTTGAAGCCGATGTTGACGACGCTCGTACCGACCAGGGAACCGCCCGAGACGTTCAGCTCGCCGGGGATGGTCTGCTGCGACTGCCAGAAGCGGCGGCCACCCTGCCAGGGGTAGTGCGGATTGCCGAGCAGCAGGCCCTTGCCGTTCGCGGTGGTCCTCCCGCTGAACGCGACGGCGTTGGAACCCATGACGGCCTCGTCGGCCGAGAAGAGCTCGCGCGCCTCCTTCGCGGTGCGCTCGGGGTCAGGTGCGCGGTCCGGGGCTGTCGCGCTGGGCGGCTGCGCCGCGGTGATGCCGTCTATGCCGCGCCCCTGACCGCCCAGAACCTGGACGGCGAACCCCTGTCGTGCCACGTCCAGCGCGGTGATCGGGCGCAGCCAATCGGCGCCCTCGCAGGCCGGGTCGGTGACGCGGTTCTGCTTCAGCCAGGCGTTGTAGCCGGCCGCGAAGCCGCGCATCAGCTTCTTCGACGTGGCGCTCGGCCCCGCGGGGGCGGGCTGCTTCAGAAGCTTCTCCACCGTGTGCGTGTCGCGGACGCCGCCGAAGTAGAGGTCGCTGGAGAGGTTCGTGGTCGCCGAGGAGAGCGAGCCGTCGGGCTTGCCGTCGGCGCCGAAGTAGCGTGAGCGCTCGCCGCGCACGGTCGCGTAGCCCTCGGCGAGGGTGCACACCTGGTCGGCGGCCTGCGCCCAGCCGGTGCCGAAGCCGAGGTTCTCGTAGTCCTTGGCGAGGATGTGCGGAATGCCGTACTGGGTGTAGCGGACGGTGGCGGACAGACCGCCGCCCGACGGGCGGGCGTCGCCGTGCGCCCCAGCCGCGCCCGCCGTGGCGGCGGACGACGGCAGGAACGCCGCGGCGGTCAACAGGCTGATGCCCAGGGCCGTCAGGCGTCTGATGCGGATACGCATGGTGCCTCCCAACTGCTGTGATCGAAGGGGCGGTTGAGCGTACCAACCGGTATGTCACTTGATCGAGTACCGGAACGTTCCCAGTTCGCGCCCCGTCCGGAGCCTTGACCGGCGTGACGCGGGCGGCTCAGGATCACGCCATGACAGGTGTACGCGGCAATACGGTCGACGGGGTCCTTCGGCGGAGCGCGCGGCGCGTGCCGGGGCGGGTGGCGCTGCGCTACGGCGAGCGGGCTTGGACGTACGCGGAGCTGGACTCGGCCGTCTCGCGCGGCGCCCAGGTGCTGCGCGAGGCGGGTCTGGGCCAGGGTGAGCGCGTCGGCGCCTACGCCCACAACTCGGACGCCTATCTCATCGGCTTCCTGGCCTGCTCGCGGGCAGGCCTGGTCCATGTGCCGGTCAACCAGAACCTCGTCGGCGACGACCTGGCGTACATCGTGGGCCAGTCGGGCAGCTCCCTGGTCCTCGCCGATCCGGACCTCGCCCCGCGCCTGCCCGGCGACGTACGCGTCCTCGCCCTGCGCGACGCGGACGACTCCCTGCTCGCGCGGCTCTCGGCCGCACCGGCGTACGACGGCGCGGAGCCGGGTGCGGACGACTTGGCCCAGCTGCTCTACACCTCCGGCACCACCGCCCTCCCCAAGGGCGCGATGATGACGCACCGCGCCCTCGTGCTCGAGTACGTCAGCGCCATCACCGCCCTCGACCTCAAGGAGTCGGACAAGCCCGTCCACGCGCTGCCGCTCTACCACTCGGCGCAGATGCACGTCTTCCTGCTGCCGTACTTGGCTGTGGGCGCCGAGAACACGATCATCGACGCGCCGGACGCCGAACGCATCTTCGAACTGGTCGAGGCGGGCCGCGCCGACAGCCTCTTCGCGCCGCCCACCGTATGGATCGGCCTCTCGAACCATCCCGGCTTCGCCACCCGTGACCTCGGCGCCCTGCGCAAGGCCTACTACGGCGCGTCGATCATGCCCGTGCCCGTTCTGGAGCGGCTGCGCGAACGGCTGCCGTCGCTCGGCTTCTACAACTGCTTCGGGCAGAGCGAGATCGGCCCCCTCGCCACGGTCCTCGGGCCCGACGAGCACGAGGGGCGGATGGACTCCTGCGGACGCCCCGTCCTGTTCGTCGACGCACGGATCGTGGACGAGCGCGGCCTTGAGGTGCCCGACGGCACGCAGGGCGAAGTCGTCTACCAGTCACCGCAGTTGTGCGAGGGCTACTGGGACAAGCCCGAGGAGACCGAGGAGGCGTTCCGTGGTGGCTGGTTCCACTCCGGGGATCTCGCCGTGCGGGACGAGGACGGCTACTTCACGGTCGTCGACCGGGTGAAGGACGTCATCAACTCCGGCGGTGTCCTCGTCGCGTCGCGCCAGGTCGAGGACGCGCTCTACACCCACGAGCGGGTCGCGGAGACGGCCGTGATCGGCCTGCCGGACGAGCGCTGGATCGAGGCGGTCACCGCGGTCGTCGTACGCAGCGGAGACGTCACCGAGGCCGAACTCATCGACCACGCGCGCGAGAAACTCGCCCACTTCAAGGCGCCCAAGCGGGTCCTCTTCGTGGACGAGCTGCCGCGCAACGCGAGCGGGAAGATCCTCAAGCGCGAGCTGCGGGACCGATTCAGCGCGTCGTAGCTCCTGCTCCGTAGGAGCTACTTCCCGCGCAGGTCCACGATCCGCTTGAACTTCCCCACCGACCGCTCGATCGTCTCCGGATCGACGATCTCGACCGCCACCGAGACGCCGATGCCGTCCTTCACCGCCGACGCGATCTCCCGGGCCGCCGCCTCGCGCCGCTCGGGAGTCGTGTCCGCGCGGGACTCGGCCCGGACCGTCAGCGCGTCCATGCGGCCCTCGCGTGTCAGGCGCAGCTGGAAGTACGGCGCGACTCCCGCGGTCCGCAGGACGATCTCCTCGACCTGCGTGGGGAAGAGGTTCACGCCGCGCAGGATCACCATGTCGTCCGAGCGGCCCGTGATCTTCTCCATCCGGCGGAAGGTCCGTGCGGTGCCGGGCAGGAGACGGGTCAGGTCGCGGGTGCGGTAGCGGATGACGGGCATGGCCTCCTTGGTGAGTGACGTGAAGACCAGTTCGCCGCGCTCGCCGTCCGGGAGCACCTCGCCGGTGATCGGGTCCACCACCTCCGGATAGAAGTGGTCCTCCCAGATGTGCAGGCCGTCCTTGGTCTCCACGCACTCCTGGGCGACTCCGGGGCCGATGACCTCGGAGAGCCCGTAGATGTCGACGGCGTCGATCGCGAACCGCTCCTCGATCTCGCGGCGCATCTCCTCCGTCCACGGCTCGGCGCCGAAGATGCCGACCTTGAGGGACGTGGTCCGTGGGTCGACTCCCTGGCGCTCGAACTCCTCCAGGAGCGTCAGCATGTACGAGGGGGTCACCATGATGATCTCGGGGCGGAAGTCCTGGATCAGCTGGACCTGGCGGGCCGTCATGCCGCCGGACGCGGGGATCACCGTGCAGCCAAGACGCTCGGCCCCGTAGTGCGCGCCGAGGCCGCCCGTGAACAGGCCGTAGCCGTACGCCACATGGACCTTGTGCCCGGGGCGTCCCCCCGCCGCGCGGATCGAGCGGGCCACGACGTCCGCCCACATCGACAGGTCCTGCTCGGTGTAACCGACGACCGTGGGCCGCCCCGTCGTGCCGCTGGACGCGTGGAGGCGCCGCACCTCGGACTGCTCGACCGCGAACATCCCGAAGGGGTAGTTGTCCCGCAGATCGCTCTTGGCCGTGAACGGGAAGCGAGCCAGGTCGCTGAGCGCACGGCAGTCCTCGGGGCGCAGACCCGCCTTGTCGAACGCCGCCCGATAGAACGGCACGTTCTCGTACGCGTGCAGCAGGGTGTCCTGCAGGCGCTCCAGCTGCAGCGCTTCCAGCTCCTCGCGCCCTAGGCGCTCAGCGGGGTCCAGCATCGCCGTCATATGGAGTTTCTCCCGTCCCAAACGGGCGACCGATCATTCGGTCGTGGATCTTCTGTCGAGCTCAGTAATCCAGCCCTGGGAGCGGCCGTCAAGAGATCGCGCAAGGCGGCTTGAGCTGGGGTGCTGCGGCCGAGCGACATTGTCCTCTGTTGCGTGGAGACTCGGCCGCAGTTCCTCTTGGTGCTCGTCACTGGTCGTGTTCGTACTCGTCACTGGTCGTGGAAGGTCGTGGTCGCCTCCAGCGTGGCGCGCTCGGTCGTCACCCGGTTCACCGGCGCGGTGTCATCGGCATACCCGAAGGAGATACCCACGAGCAGCTTGCCTCCGGTGACGCCGAGCTCGCCCCGGACGGTGTCGGCGTAGAAGCTCAGGAGCCCCTGCGGGCAACTGTCCACGCCGTACGCGGTCATCGCCAGGAGCAGGGTCTGCATGTAGGCGCCGACGTCGGCGGCAAGGCGTGTCGCGCCGTCACCGTCGACGAACAGGAAAGCCGCGTGTGGCGCGCCGTAGAAGCCCAGGCTCTCCGCGTCGTAGGCCGCACGTGCGGCATGGTCGTCAGGGCCTATGCCCAGCGCTCCGTACAGCTCGGCTCCGAACGTGGCCCGGCGCGCCTGGTGCACCTGCGCGTACATGTCCTCGGAGTACGGAAGATCCGCCGAGATGCGCTTCGCGGCATGGGCCGCCCGCAAGGCGTGCGCCAGGCGTTCACGCGCCGCGCCGCTCACCACCTCCACCCGCCACGGCTGCGCGTTGGAGTTGGACGGCGCGGTGCCGGCCAGCGAGAAGATCGCGCGCATCGTGTCCGCGGGGACGGCGTCCGGACGGAACGCGCGTGTCGCGTGACGGCCGCGTAGCAACTTCTCCGCGCCGCCGCTCAACTCGGTGGTGGCCGCGGCGGTGGCGATGGTGGTGGCGGTGGGGGTCGGCCTGCTCATGGAGCACTCCTCAGTGACGGCGCAAGTAAACGGGACCGTTTACATGAGGGTGAGCCTAGCCCCCGGACCTCGCAGAAGTAAACGCGTACGTATACTTGCCTCATGGATGCGACGACTACCGCACCCCGAAGGCGGGGAGGGCGTGGAGGCAGGGAGCGCATCCTGGTCGCCGCCGCCCAGCTGTTCGCGGTCCAGGGGATCAACGCGACCGGCATGGAACAGGTCGCCGAGCGGGCGCCGGTCTCCAAGCGCACGCTCTACGCGCACTTTCGGACCAAGAGCGACCTGGTCATCGCCTACCTCCAGGACCTCGCGTCGTCGGGCGCCACCCTGGAGAGCGTGCTGACCCGTGAGGACATCTCGCCGCGGGAGCGGATTCTCGGACTGTTCGACCGGCCCGCGGCGGACACGGCTCCGGTGCGCGGATGCCCGTTCATCGACGCCGCCGCGGAGTTCCCCGATCCGGAGAGCGCGGTCCACATGTACGCACGCGAACAGAAGCTGCGGATGGTTCAGCTGGTCACCGCATCGGTGAGGGAGCTTGGCTGCCGGGAACCCGCCGCACTCGCCGAACAGCTGGTCACCCTCGCGGACGGGGCGGCCAGCCGCGCCATGGTGCTGAACGAAGCGGACTACGGCCAGTACGCGCGAGCGGCGGCAGAAGTCCTCCTCGACCGCGCGCTACCGGGCACGGGCTGACGAGCGGAGCCTGTCCGGCGGGTGATCGTACGATGGCGGCGGTCGCCGGCCCCCGCCGTGCGCCAGGTCGATGAGGGGAATCACTGTGCGCATTGCTTCGTCCGCGGGGCGTCTGCTCACCACTGGGGCCGTGACGGTGGCTCTGCTCGCCGGGAGCGGGGCGGCCGGTGCCGTCGCCGCTGCCCCGGTGCGGGGCTCGTCAGTGTCCGCGGCTTCCGTCGTCTCCTCGGGGACTTACGCCCGGCTCCACCCGTTGGTCGATCTCGCCGCCCAGCGTCTGGCCACCGCCGACCTTGTCGCCGCCGCGAAGTACGGCACAGGCAGCCCCATCGACGACCCTGCCCGCGAGCAGCAGGTTCTGGACGATGTCGCCGAGCAGGCAAGGGAGTTGGGCGCCGATCCCGAGGCGACCGTGCGGATCTTCCGGGACCAGATCGAGGCCAACAAGATCGTGCAGCGGGAGCTGCACCGGCGGTGGGACGCGGATCCGGCGCAGGCGCCGACACCGGAGGAGCGGCCTGATCTTGCGGAGGTGCGCAAGGAGATCAATCGGGTGAACGGGGAGCTGGTGCGGGGGATCGCCGACTCTCCCTCCGCACGCTCCACGCCTTCTTGCCGTGGGCTGTTGGCCGTGGCCGGTCTGCGGGTTCGCCATGAGCGGCAGCTCGATGTGGTGCACTCCGTGGCCCTGGGGCGGGCGTTGCCGTCTGTCTGTGCGGGGTGACGGTCTCTTCTGGACAGCCGCCTCGCGGTGGATGCTCTCCCGCCACCCGCCCGTTGTCTCTATCCCCTGTCAGATTCCGCCCGCCGCAACCGACTTCGCCCACCTGTAGTCCGCCTTGCCGCTCGGTGAGCGCTGGATCTCGGTGGTGAAGACCGCGGAGCGGGGGATCTTGTAACCGGCCAGGCGGGTGCGGCAGTGGGTCTGGACGGCTTCGAGGTCCAACGGGGGCGCGCCGTCGCGGAGTTGGATGACCGCGGCGACGTGGTTGCCCCAGCGTTCGTCGGGGACGCCCGTGACCAGCGCGTCGTACACGTCCGGATGGGACTTGAGCGCCTGCTCGACCTCCTCCGGATACACCTTCTCGCCACCGGTGTTGATGCACTGCGAGCCCCGGCCGAGGACGGTGACGATGCCGCCCTCGTCGACGGATGCCATGTCCCCGAGCAGTACCCACCGCTCGTCGCCCTTCTGGAAGAAGGTCTCGGCGGTCTTCGCCGGGTCGTTGTAGTAGCCGAGCGGCACATGGCCGCGCTGGGCCAAACGGCCGATCTCACCCACGGCCACCGGCTCGTGCGTGACCAGATCCACCACCTGCGTACGTGCGTTGACCTCCAGACGGAAGCCCCGCTCCGGGCCCGAGTCCTCCGTCGCCTTGCCGTTGGAGCCGGACTCGGACGAGCCGAAGTTGTTCAGGAGGAGCACGTTCGGCGCGAGCTCCTGGAACTGGGCGCGCACCGTCTCCGACATGATCGCCCCGGAGGACGAGACACTGAAGAGCGATGACAGGTCGGTGCCCTTGAGCGGTCCGTGCAGGGCGTCTATGAGAGGCCTGAGCATCGCGTCGCCGACCAGCGAGACGCTGGACACCTTCTCCCGCTCGATCGTGCGGAGCACCTCTTCAGGGACGTACTTGCGGTGAATGGCCACCCGCTGGCCGTAGTTGAAGGCGATGAACGACGTCAGCGTCGACGTGCCGTGCATCAGCGGGGGAGTGGGGAAGAACGTGATGCCGGGGCCGCCCGCCGCGACGCGTTCCGCCAGCTCCTCGGGCCGCTTCACCGGCTCACCCGCGGGCTCGCCGCCGAAGAGCCCGGCGAAGAAGAGGTCCTCCTGGCGCCACATGACGCCCTTGGGCATGCCCGTGGTGCCGCCGGTGTAGATGATGAACAGGTCGTCGGCCGAGCGTGCTGCGAACCCGCGATCCGCTGAACCCGCCGCCTCCGCCCGGGCGAAGGCGACGACGTCGAGCGCGGGGGCGTCGGCGGGCGGGGTTCCCACCCGCACCAGATGCCGCAGCTTCCGCGCGCGTGGCAGCGCGGCGGCGACCCGCTCGGTGAACTCCGCGTCGAAGACGAGTGCGGCGAGGTCCGCGTCACGGTAGAGGTAGACCAGCTCCTCCTCCACGTAGCGGTAGTTGACGTTGACCGGGACGATGCGTGCTTTGAGGCAGGCGAGCACCGTCTGCAAGTACTCGACGCCGTTGTAGAGATGGAGCCCCAGGTGTTCGCCCGGCTCGATCCCGCTGTCGATCAGGTGGTGCGCGAGGCGGTTGGCGGCCCGGTCGAGCTCGGCGTACGTCAGCCTGCTCTCCGCCCCGGTTCCGGGGTGATCGATGTACACGAGCGCCTCGCGGTCGGGGACCACGTCGACGACTGACTCGAACAGGTCGGCAAGGTTGTACTCCACCGCTCCTCCTGACCCCGGCGTCATCTCTTCTGGCGGTCATCAGAGCAGAGGCACCCACAAGTGTGAAGGGTCCCCGTTCAAGAAATCTGACTGGGTGTCAGAAAACTATTGAACTGGCTCCCCGCCTACTGCAACCTGTTCCAGGTCCGAAGCCGTCGGCAGGTGGTCGACGTTCAGCGGACGGCCGACGCAGGCCGGCCGTTGACGAGCCGTTATGAGACGAGCCGTTATGAGAGGGAGCACGGCTATGGGTGGGACGGAACATCTCGCTGTGCAGCGCGAAGGCGCCACACTGATACTCACGCTCAACAGGCCGGAGGCGAAGAACGCGCTCTCGCTGCCGATGCTGGTGGGCCTCTACGACGGATGGGTGGCCGCCGACGAGGACGACGCGATCCGCTCCGTCGTGCTCACCGGAGCGGGCGGCGCGTTCTGCGCGGGCATGGATCTCAAGGCCCTCGCGGGCAAGGGGATGGGCGGTGAGCGGTACCGGGACCGGATGAAGGCCGACCCCGATCTGCACTGGAAGGCGATGCTGCGCCACCACCGCCCGCGCAAACCGGTCATCGCCGCGGTCGAGGGGTACTGCGTCGCCGGTGGCACCGAGATCCTCCAGGGCACGGACATCCGCGTCGCGGGCGAGTCCGCGACGTTCGGCCTCTTCGAGGTCAAGCGCGGCCTGTTCCCGATCGGCGGCTCGACCGTGCGCCTCCCGCGCCAGATCCCCCGTACGCACGCCCTGGAGATGCTGCTCACCGGACGCCCCTACTCGGCGGCCGAGGCCGCGTCGATCGGCCTCGTCGGCCATGTCGTCCCGGACGGCACCGCCCTGGAGAAGGCCCTCTCCATCGCCGAGCAGATCAACGCGTGCGGGCCCCTCGCCGTGGAGGCGGTGAAGGCGTCGGTGTACGAGGCCGCGGAGATGTCCGAGACGGACGGGCTCGCGGCGGAGCTGAAGCGGGGGTGGCCGATCTTTGACACCGCCGATGCGAAGGAGGGCTCCAGGGCCTTCGCGGAGAAGAGGGCCCCGGTGTTTCGGCGGGCCTAGGCCGCATCCTGACCGTGGGCCCGGTGTGGCTGGGCGCGCGGTTCCCCGCGCCCTTCGGGGCGCCCCTCGCTCAGAAACGGAGTTCTGCTCATGGCATCCGCTCCCTCCCCCGAAGTGCTGCGTGCGCCCCTGGTTCTTGAGTTTCCCTTCACCCGGTCCCTCGGGCCCGTGCAGAGTGCGTTTCTGACCGGGCTGCGTGAACGCACCGTGCTCGGTGTGAAGACCGAGGACGGCCATACGCTCGTCCCGCCCGTCGAGTACGACCCCGTGACCGCCGAAGAGATACGTGACCTGGTCGAGGTCGGTGCCACCGGCACCGTCACCACCTGGGCCTGGAACCACGAACCCCGCAGGGGACAGCCCCTGGAGACGCCCTTCGCCTGGATCCTGGTGAAGCTCGACGGCGCCGACACCGCCCTGCTGCACGCTCTGGACGCGCCGGGCCCCGACGCCGTCAGGACCGGCATGCGCGTCCGGATCCGCTGGGCCGCCGAACGCACCGGTGCCATCACCGACATCGCCTGCTTCGAAGCGTACGAAGGCGAAGCGGAAGGGGAAGTCCGGCCGCACGACGGTGAGTTCAGCGACCCCGTCACCGGCATCGTCGCCGCCGCTCGCCTCGACTACTCCTACGCCCCGGGCCGCGCCCAGACCGCGTACATCAAGGCGCTCTCCGACCAGAAGACCGTCGGTGAGCGCTGCCCCTCCTGCCGCAAGGTCTACGTCCCGCCCCGCGGCGCCTGCCCCACCTGCGGCGTCGCCACGGCCGAGCGGGTGGAGGTCGGGCCGCGCGGCACCGTCACCACGTACTGCATCGTCAACATCAAGGCGAAGAACCTCGACATCGAAGTGCCCTACGTCTACGCGCACATCGCCCTCGACGGCGCCGACCTGGCCCTGCACGCCCGTATCGCGGGCATCTCCTACGACCAGGTGCGGATGGGCCTGCGCGTCGAGCCGGTGTGGACCGAGGGCGCCCGCTTCCCCGATCACTACCGGCCCACGGGCGAGCCGGACGCCGACTACGACACGTACAAGGAGCTGGTGTAGATGCCGTCCGCTAAGCCCTCCGCGAAGCCCTCGGTTATGCCCTCCACGAAGCCGTCCGTGATGCGGCCCGTCCGGGACGTCGCCATCGTGGCCTTCGGGCAGACCGACCATCTGCGCTCCACCGACGAGCTCTCCGAGGTGGAGATGCTCATGCCGGTCCTGCACCAGGTCCTCGCCGCCACCGGCCTGAAGACCAGCGACATCGGCTTCACCTGCTCCGGATCCTCGGACTATCTCGCCGGGCGCGCCTTCTCGTTCACCATGGCACTCGACGGGGTCGGGGCCTGGCCGCCGATCTCCGAGTCGCACGTCGAGATGGACGGGGCCTGGGCGCTGTACGAGGCGTGGACGAAGCTGCTCACCGGCGACGCCGACACCGCGCTCGTGTACGCCTACGGCAAGTCGTCCCCCGGCTCGGTGCGTGACGTGCTGACCCGGCAGCTCGACCCGTACTACGTGGCGCCCCTGTGGCCTGACTCGGTCGCCCTGGCCGCCCTCCAGGCGCAGGCCCTGATCGATGCGGGGGACGCCGACGAGCCCGCGCTCGCCGGGGTGGCGTCGCGCAGCCGCCAGGACGCGACCGCCAACTCCCATGCGCAGCTGCGTGGTTCGGTGCCACAGGGTGACTACGTCGTACGTCCCCTGCGTACCGGCGACTGCCCGCCCATCGGTGACGGGGCCGCCGCCGTGATCCTCGCGGCGGGGGAGCGGGCCCGCGAGCTGTGCGAGCGGCCCGCGTGGATCCGCGGGATCGACCACCGCATCGAGGCGCACAGCCTCGGCGTGCGCGATCTCACCGACTCGCCGTCGAGCCGACTGGCCGCGGAGAGGGCCGGAGCCTTCGAACGGCCCGTGGACACCGCCGAGTTGCACGCGCCGTTCACCTCCCAGGAGGTCGTCCTGCGCAAGGCGCTGAAGCTGGGCGACGACGTCACGGTGAACCCGTCAGGGGGCGCGCTCGCCGCGAACCCTGTCATGGCCGCCGGTCTGATCCGGCTCGGCGAGGCCGCGGCCCGCATCCACCGGGGCGAGTCGGACCGGGCCCTCGCACACGCCACATCCGGTCCCTGCCTCCAGCAGAACCTGGTCGCCGTCCTTGAAGGAGATGCGTGATGAGTGAGGTGGGAAAGGAGCCCGTGGCCGTCGTCGGGATCGGCCAGACCAAGCACGTCGCCGCCCGGCGTGACGTCTCGATCGCAGGGCTCGTCCGCGAGGCCGCCGGGGCCGCCCTGTCCGACGCCGAACTGACCTGGTCCGACATCGACGCGGTCGTCATCGGCAAGGCCCCGGACTTCTTCGAGGGCGTCATGATGCCCGAGCTGTACCTCGCCGACGCGCTCGGCGCGGTGGGCAAGCCCATGCTGCGCGTCCACACGGCGGGCTCCGTCGGCGGTTCCACGGCCCTTGTCGCCGCGAACCTGGTCGCGGGCCGCGTCCACGGCACCGTCCTGACCCTCGCCTTCGAAAAGCAGTCGGAATCCAACGCGATGTGGGGACTCTCCCTCCCCATCCCCTTCCAGCAGCCGCTCCTCGCGGGCGCGGGCGGCTTCTTCGCCCCGCACGTGCGTGCGTACATGCGGCGCACGGGCGCCCCCGACTCGGTCGGCTCGCTCGTCGCGTACAAGGACCGCCGCAACGCCCTGAAGAACCCCTACGCCCACCTGCACGAGCGGGACATCACCCTGGAGAAGGTCCAGGCATCGCCCATGCTCTGGGACCCGATCCGCTACTCCGAGACCTGCCCGTCCTCCGACGGGGCCTGCGCGATGATCCTCACCGACCGTACGGGTGCCGCCCGTTCGCCCCGGCCGCCCGCCTGGATGCACGGCGGCGCGATGCGCAGTGAGCCGACGCTCTTCGCGGGCAAGGACTTCGTGTCGCCGCAGGCGGGCAAGGACTGCGCGGCCGACGTCTACCGGCAGGCGGGCGTCACGGATCCGCGGCGCGACATCGACGCCGTCGAGATGTACGTGCCGTTCTCCTGGTACGAGCCGATGTGGCTGGAGAACCTCGGTTTCGCCGCGGAGGGCGAGGGCTGGAAGCTGACCGAGTCGGGCGTCACCGAGCTGGACGGCGACCTGCCCGTCAATATGTCGGGCGGTGTTCTCTCCACCAATCCCATCGGCGCCTCGGGCATGATCCGCTTCGCCGAAGCGGCACTTCAGGTGCGCGGACAGGCGGGCGAGCACCAGATCGAAGGGGCCCGCAGGGCACTCGGACATGCGTACGGGGGCGGCTCGCAGTTCTTCTCCATGTGGCTGGTCGGAGCGGAACCGCCCACAACCTGACGGATCCGTCGTGCCGGACAGGCGGCAGTCCTCCTTCCGCGCCCTGTCCGGCACCGGAACCGAAAGCTAGGCTGTCGGCCGGACGACGCATCGGGAGGAGTACGGACGTGGCCGAAGGCACCATTCAGCAACATCCGCTCGCAGGTCAGCAGAGCCCGCTCGCGGGCTGGGACAAGCCGGATCTCGACCTCAGCACAGCGGACTGGCAATCGGGCAGCGAGGGGCGGGGTGATGTGGAGATCGCCTTTGTCGAAGGGTTCATCGCGATGCGCAACTCCGGCCGGCCCGAGAGCCCGTCCCTGATCTTCACTCCGGCGGAGTGGGGAGCATTCGTGCACGGCGCGCGTGCCGGGGAGTTCGATCTGACGTAGGCCGTGCGCGGCGTTGTGGACCCTCGTCTCCGGCTGTCGCGGCCGCTCGCGACGTGATGATCCGTGCTGACCTGGTGACTTTGGACTCTGCGCGCGGCTCGTCTCCTGAACGAGGCGGGGGCCGACAGCAGAGCCGGTCGACCCTGGCCATGCGCCGGAGACGAGGAAGTCATGAGTTCCTCTGCGCCCGCCCGACCTTGGTGCCTCCGGAGTCCAGGTAGGGCAGGTAAGGCTGGTTGAGCTGGTCGGGCAGGCGGATCCGGTAGGGCGGGTGGCGCCGGTCCCGCGCAGGGATCTCATGCCTCACCGCAACACCACGCACCCCTGCCCCTCCAGCCTTCGCAACAGCCCCTCCGGTACCACGGTCTCGTTCCAGCGCAGGTCCAGCTTCTCCAGCGCGGTCAGTTCGCCGATCCACTGCGGGAGCTCTCGCAGACGGTTCGCACGCAGGTCGAGTCTGCGCAGCAGGGGCAGGCCACGCAGCGCCTGCGGCACCGTCGTGAACTGGTTCTCGCGCAGCTCCAGTTCGCGCAGTCGGCCGAGACGGCCGACCGACGCGGGGAGCGACGTGAGGCGGTTGCCGCGCAGCCACAGTTCGCGCAGCGCCGTGAGGCCGCCGAGCGATGAAGGGAGCGAGGTCAGGTGATTGTGCTGGGCACGCAGTTCCACCAGGGATTCCAGCGAGCCCAGGGTGTCCGGTAGCGCCGTCAGCTGATTCTCGCCCACGTTGAGGTACGTCAGTCGCTTCAGGTTTCCCAGTGAGTCCGGCAGCGACGCGAGGCGGTTGTCGTGGACGTAGAGGAAGCGGCTCAGGGCCGTCAGGTCGCCGATGCCGGACGGGAGCCCGGTCAGCCGGTTGTGACCCAGGTCCAGTGTGTGCAAGGAGGCCAGGGTGCCGATCCGTGCGGGGAGCCGCGTGAGCGCGTTGTCGGGCAGGAGCAGGACCTCCAGTGACGGGTGCTGCCACACCTCGTCGGGGACTTCGCTCAGGCCGCCGTGCCAGTAGTTGAGTACGTTCTCGGTGCCGACCACGTGTGAGAGTCCCTTCGCCCGGAGTGCGTGCGTGAGTGAGTGAGTGCGTGCGTGCATCAAGATGCATCAGCCAACCGCACCGCTGTGGCCGAATGGGCTCCCGGCGGTTCCCGCGGGCGTAATCTGAAGTGGCTGAAGGCCAAGGCATGCGCCGCGGGAAACGCCCGGCGCGCCACCGAGGCGGGGGTGTCCCATGGTGCACTACGGCACCAACGGTAAGCGGACCCTCTTCGAGCGCGAGAGTGAACTCGCCGCTGTCGACGAGGCGTTGAGCGAGCTGTGCGGTCTGTCGCGGGACGGCTCCGAGTCGCCTGACAGGCCCCGAGGCGCGCTCATCGCCTTCGCGGGGCGCGCGGGCCTCGGCAAGACCTCCCTCCTGACCGAGACGCGGCGCCGTGCCGCCGCCAAAGGCTGCACCGTGGCGCCCGCGCGCGGCAGTGACCAGGAGCAGCGGGTCGCCTTCCACGTGGCCCGGCAGCTGGTGCAGCCACTGCTCGCCTCCGTCCCCGACGCGGAACTGCGCGACGTACTGGGCAGTTGGTACGCCATCGTCGGCCCGGCCCTCGGCCTCTGCGCCCCGCCGGACGACGCGCCGCCCGACCCGCAGGGGCTGCGCGACGGACTCGACTGGGTGCTCACCCATCTCGCGGTGCAGCGTGCCCCGTTGGTGGTCGTGATCGATGACGCGCACTGGGCCGACGCCGAGTCGCTGAGCTGGCTCTCCGCCTTCGCGCCCCGCGCGGAAGCCCTTCCGCTGCTGCTCGTCGTCGCCTACCGCCCCGAGGAACTCCCCTCGCAGGCCGAGGAGTTCAGAGGCCTGCCCGGTCGTGCCGGGCAGCGGCCCATCGGACTCGAACCGCTCAGCGCCACCGCCGTCGCCCGCCTCGTACGCGATGAACTCGGCGCCCGCGCCGACGACGCGTTCTGCCGCGAATGCTGGGCGGTCACCGCGGGCAACCCGTTCGAGGCCGTGGAACTGACCGCGAAGGTGAGCGACCGCGGTCTGACCCCCGACGAGGCCGGAGCGCGTCTGCTGCGCGACCTCGCCGCCGCGGTCAAGGGCAGCGGGCTCGTCGCCCGCCTGGAGCGCCTCGGTACCTCCACCGTCCGGTTCGCCTGGGCCTGCGCCGTCCTGGGCACCTCGATCCCTCCCGCGCTGGCCGCGGCAGTCGCGGGCATCGGCGAGCGGGAGACCGCAGACTGCGCCGACCGGCTGCGCCGCGCCCGCGTCCTGACCGGCGTCCACACCCTGGAGTTCGTGCACCCGCTGATCGCCACGGCCGTCTACCGCGCCATCCCCAGTGGCGTACGCGTCGCCCTGCACGGCCAGGCCGCCTGGTCCGTGGTCAACGCGGGGCTCGGGGCGTCCGCCGCCGCACGCCATCTCCTCGAAGTCCACCCCGACGGCGACACCTGGGTCGTGCAGCAACTGCGCGCCGCGGCCCGCGAGACCGTCCGCGCGGGCGCCCCCGACGCCGCCCGCCGCTACCTCGCCCGCGCCCTGCGCGAACCCCCGCCCTGGGAGGACCGGGCCGCGGTCCTCTACGAACTCGGCTGCGCGTCCTTGCTCACCGAACCGGCGACGACCGTCAACCACCTGCGTGCCGCACTCGAGGAGCCCATCACCGACCCCGCCCTGCGCCACGGCATCGTCTACCGCCTCTCCCAGGTCCTCGCCCACTCCGACCGCCTGGGCGAGGCCTCCGACACCCTCGCCCGAGAGATCCGCGTGACCACCGAGCCGCGGGTACGGATCCGGATGCAGGCCGAGCAGTTCATGTGGGACGCCTTCCGGGCCGACGAGCCGGACTCGCCCGCCCGTTCACGGCGCCTGGCCCGGCTCGCCGAGCGGCTGCCCGGCCGCGATCTCACCGAGCGGTACATCATCGGACTCCGCGCCTGGGACGCGATGCTGCGCGCCGAACCCGGCGAGACGGCCGTCAGGCACGCCGAGCGCGCTCTGGTCGGCGGGCTCGGCTGGGCCGAGGAGAGCCGGGGCTTCGAAGTCCCCGTCCTGGTCGCGCTCACCTTCCTGTACGCCGACCGGCCCGGGCGGGCCGAAGAACTGTTCGCTGCCGGGATCGCCGACTTCGAGAGCCAGGGCTGGCGCGGAGCCCATCTGTCGTTCGGGTACACGCTTCTCGCGTACATCCGTTTCCGGCGCGGACGTCTCGCCGAAGCCGAGGACTTCGTGCGTGCCGGGCTGCGGATCGCCGAGCGGGTGGGGTCGGGTACGCCCGCGCACTGGTACGCCGTCGGCATCCTCATCGAGATCCTGCTGGCCCGTGGCCGCGTCGCCGAGGCCGCACGCACCGCCGAGGAGTACGGCTTCGGAGCGCCGTTCCCCGCGGCCGTCGTCTTCCCCGACGCGCAGGCCGTGCACGGCGAACTGCTCCTGGCCCGTGGCCTCACCAAGGACGCGGCGGCCGAGCTCGCCGCTGCGGGCCGCCGTCTCGACCCGCGTGGCATGCGCAACCCCGCCTGGTGCCCCTGGCAGCTCCACCTCGCGCTCGCCGAGGCCGACGACGCCCCCGAGCGGGCGCTCGCCACCGCCTACGAGGCGGTCCGGCGCGCCCGCAGGTTCGCCACCGCGTCGGCGATCGGGCAGGCGCTGCGGATCACCGCCGACGTCGCGTCGGGCTCCGTGCGGATCAAGCTTCTGGAAGAGTCCGTCAGCCACCTGGAGCGGTCACCCGCGGCGTACGAACTGGCCTGTGCGCTGGTCTGCCTCGGCGCCGAACTGCGCCGCGTCGGTCGCCCCAAAGATGCCGCCGATCCTCTCTACCGGGGGCTCGAAGCGGCAGTCCAGTGCGGTGCCGACGGCCTGGTCGAGCGGGCCCGCGACGAGCTGGCCGCGGCCGGTCTGCGCCCGCGTCTGCTGCACAGCACCGAGACGGACGAGCTCACCGCGCGTGAGCGCACCGCCGCGGCGCTCACCGTCCGCGGCGAGTCGGCCGTCCGCATCGCCGAGGAGCTGCACACCGACGAGCCGGCTGTCGTCCGGCTGCTGTCCGCCGTGTACCGGAAAGTGGGAACGGATCACTCCGGTCTGGCCGCCGCACTCGCGCCCCACCACGCCCGCTGACCTCGCGCTGAACACCGGCCCGCCCCGCGACCTGCGCGCGCGGACCGGCGCCGCCCCCGCGCCGACAAGCACCGCGGGCCACGTACCATTGGCGCATGTCCTTCCTCCGCCGCCGCAGCGCCGCCACCCCCGCCGGCCCGGACTTCGATGTCCTCGCCATGGACCCGGGTGACTGGCCCGGCAACCTCGGCGCGGGCCTGCTGCCCGCCCCCGACGGCAGCTGCCAGGGCGTCTTCCTGCGCTACGACCTCTTCGGCGGGCGCGGCCCCGCGATGATCATCGGCAATCTGCCCGAAGGCTCCCCGGCGCGTGAGATCGCCGACGACGAGGTGCCCTTCGAGGTGGCCCAGCTGCTGCTCGCGCTGGAGAACGACGAGGAGATCACCGTCGTCACCACCGAGGACATGCCGGTGATGCAGGGCGACAACCTCCTCATCGTGCGCCGCCTCAAGCTCTCCGAAAGCCGCGTCTCCTGCGTGCAGTTCGACCGCAGCGACGGCGTCCTTGTCACCATCGCCGCCTGGGACCGGCCGATCACGGATGATCTGTACGCGCTGCTGAAGCCGCTGCCCGCCGAGCTCTTCCAGCAGGGCTGACCCCGAGCCCTTCCAGCAGGGCTGACCCACCCGGGACCACCGCGGGCCACGTACCCACCCTTTCTACTGAAGTTTTAGTGAGGGGGTGGGTTTTGTCATGTGCCTTGCCAGGTCAGTCATCGGACTTTTAACGTGACCCGTCATGACTCCCGGGATCTCGCGAAGAACCACGATGAAGTCCGCCGTCGGTGGCGCAGCCGCCCTTGCATCGGGCGGAGGCGCGCTCGCCGGTGCCGCGGCCGCGGCTGAGGGGCAACCTGACAGCCACCCCGACAGGCGACGCGACGAGCGCGATACCTCCGATGAATCGCTGCTCTGGTATGCGGCGCCCGCCACCGACTGGGAGCGCGAAGCCCTCCCCATCGGCAATGGCGCCCTGGGCGCCATGGTCTTCGGCACCCTCGCCACTGAGCGGCTCCAGTTCAACGAGAAGACGCTGTGGACCGGCGGTCCAGGTTCCCGCGAGGGCTACGACCACGGCGACTGGCGCGCGGCCAGGCCCGGCGCCCTCGACGCGGTGCGCGCGGATCTTGACGAGAAGGGCGCCCTCAGCCCCGACGCGGTAGCGGCCGAGCTGGGCCAGCCCCGCCGCGGCTACGGCGCCCACCAGACCTTCGGTGATCTGCACCTCGACGTGGCAGACGCCCCGGACGCGCCCGACGCCACGTACCGCCGCGCCCTCGACCTGCGCAAGGGCCTCGTGACCGTCACGTACACCCACCAACAGGTCCGCCACGAGCGGGAGTTCTTCGCCTCGTTCCCCGACGGCGTGCTCGTCGGGCGCCTCGGCGCCGACCGCCCCGCGAGCCTCACCTGCACCCTGCGCCACACCTCGCCCCGCACCGACTTCACCGTGAAGGCCGAGGGGGACAGGATCGTCGTACGCGGTGAACTCGCCGACAACGGGCTGAAGTTCGAGGCGCAGCTGCGTGTCGTGCACCAAGGCGGCACGCGCACGGCGAATGCCGACGGCAGCATCACCGTCAGCGGCGCCGACCACGTCTGGTTCGCACTCGCCGCGGGCACCGACTACGCCGACACCTACCCCGACTACCGGGGCGATGACCCGCACGCCGACGTCACCCGCACCCTCGACAAGGCCGTCGCCCAGGGCCACGGCGCGCTCCGCGCCCGCCATTTGCGCGACCACGGCGAGCTGTTCGGCCGGGTCGACCTCGACATCGGCCAGAGCGCACCCGCCGACGTCCCGACCGACCAGCTGCTCAAAAGGTACGGGGGAGGGGCGAGCGCGGCCGACCGCGCCCTCGAAGCCCTCTTCTTCCAGTACGGGCGCTACCTCCTCATCGCCTCGTCCCGCGCGGGCTCGCTGCCCGCGAACCTCCAGGGCGTGTGGAACAACAGCACCACCCCGCCCTGGTCGGCCGACTACCACACCAACATCAACCTCCAGATGAACTACTGGCTCGCGGAGGCAGCCAACCTCGCCGAGACCACAGCGCCGTACGACCGCTTCGTGGAGGCACTGCGCGCGCCGGGACGACGAACCGCGAAGGAGATGTTCGGATCGCGGGGCTGGGTGGTGCACAACGAGACCAACCCCTACGGCTTCACCGGCGTACACGACTGGTCGACCGCCTTCTGGTTCCCCGAGGCCGCCGCCTGGCTCACCGCGCAGCTCTACGAGCACTACCGCTTCGGCGGCTCCACCGAGTACCTCCGCTCCACCGCCTATCCGGCGATGAAGGAGGCAGCCGAGTTCTGGCTCGACAACCTCCGCACCGACCCGCGCGACGGCACCCTCGTCGTCACCCCCAGCTACTCGCCCGAGCACGGCGACTTCACCGCGGGCGACTCCATGGCCCAGCAGATCGTCCACGACCTGCTCACCAACACCCTGGAAGCCGCCCGTGTCCTCGGTGACTCGGCAGCCTTCCGTGCCGAGCTGGAGAAGACCCTCGGCAAGCTCGACCCCGGCCTGCGCGTCGGCTCCTGGGGACAGCTCCAGGAGTGGAAGGCCGACCTGGACGACAAGGCCGACGACCACCGGCACGTCTCCCACCTCTACGCCCTGCACCCCGGACGGCAGATCCAGCCGGGCAGCAAGTGGGCCGACGCCGCGAAAGTGTCCCTCACCGCGCGCGGCGACGGCGGCACCGGCTGGTCCAAGGCTTGGAAGGTCAACTTCTGGGCGCGTCTGCGCGACGGAGACCACGCGCACAAGATGCTCGGCGAGCAGCTCAAGTCCTCGACGCTGCCCAACCTCTGGGACACCCACCCGCCGTTCCAGATCGACGGCAACTTCGGAGCGACGTCGGGCATCGTGGAGATGCTCCTGCAGAGCCAGTTCGACGTCATCGAGGTGCTGCCCGCGCTGCCCGCGAGCTGGCCCGAGGGATCGGTGCGAGGCCTGCGGGCGCGCGGCGGGGCGCGGCTCGACGTCGCGTGGTCGGGCGGACGCGCCACACGCATCGTGCTCACCGCGTCGCGCACGCGCGAACTCACCGTGCGCAGCGGTCTGTTGAAGGGCGGCGAGAAGACCTTCAAGGCGCGGGCCGGACAGCGTTACGTCTTCGACTGAGCCGTTGAGCCGTCGCTCCAAACAGCAGGTGCTCCAGACGGCAGGTGCTCCCTACGCCAAGTGCTCCCTACGTCAGGGCCGGGCCCCGCCCCCAGGCGGACCCGGCCCCGACCGTACTCGGCGGCTCTAGGAGCCCGACCGCACCACCCGCACATCGGCCGCCCGGACATACGCCACGCGGTGCCCGAACTGGACCTCGTAGTACGTGTCCTTGCCGCGCACCACCTTGTGCGGCGCGGTGTCGAACGTCGGCGCGTAGAAGTACTCGCCCGGCACCTTGTCGCCGATCGCGTACTTCTGGCCCGCGAGGAGCTTGTACGGCAGCGGAGTGACCGCCTGTACGGGGACGCCCGCCGGGTACGCCTCCTTCTCCGGGTAGGCGCGCCCGTACACCGGGACCTCCTTGGCGTCGCCCTTCGGCGTCACCACGAGCCCCTTCGCGTCGACGGCGGTCGGCTGCTTCTTCGGGTTCTTGAACCAGGCCTTCTGCCCCAGGTACCAGACGGCGGTCCAGTCGCCCTCGCGGTCGGCGACCGCGTACTGCTGACCCGTGGACAGGCGGGCGCCGACGTCGTTCACGTCGATCGTCGATGCGCCGCCACCGGGCCGCAGGCCGATGTCCTTGATGAGCGGCGCGTCATCACGGGGCTCGGTGTGGACGCGCACCGCGGCCGAACCGTGCGGCACGCACTTCTCGCCCGCCTTGACGCAGCCCGTGTACTCCGGCCGGTTCTCGGAGTACGTGGGCGCCACCGTCACCAGGCCGCCGTTCGGGCCCGCCGTCCGCTTGAACGGCTTGCCCATCAGCGTGAAGTAGTGCTGCCAGTCCCAGTAGGGACCGGGGTCGGTGTGCATGCCCGAGATCGTCGACGGCAGCGTGCCCGGGACGTTGTCGTGGCCGATGATGTGCTGCCGGTCCAGCGGGATGCCGTACTTCTTGGAGAGGTACTTCACCAGGCGCGCCGACGAGCGGTACATCGCCTCCGTGTACCAGGTGTCGGGCGCCGTCAGGAAGCCCTCGTGCTCCAGGCCGATCGACTTGGAGTTCACGTACCAGTTGCCGGCGTGCCAGGCGACGTCCTTGGCCTTCACGTGCTGGGCGATGTGGCCGTCGGTGGAGCGCAGGGTGTACTGCCAGGACACGTACGTCGGGTCCTGCACCAGGTTGAGGACGCCTTCCCAGCGGCCCTCGGTGTCGTGGATGACGATGGTGTCGATGCTCTGGGTCTTGGGCCGGTTCCCCAGATCGTGATTGCCGTAGTCGTCGTTGCCGTTCGGGTCCTTGAACTCCTCGTACGGTGCCGGGATCCACTCGCACGACACGGTCGACGGGCACTCGGTCTCGCCCTTGGGGGCCTTCCGCAGCCCCATGCTCCGTACCTGCGCGGCATCCGGCTTCAGCCCGCTGACCGCCGGGAGAGCCATGTGCTGGCCGGCGTCGGTGGTGCGTTCCTGCCCGTCGTGGATGACGGCGAAGACGTCATTGGCGTACGTCGCCGCGGTGGCCTGGTCGTCGGCGCCGGAGAAGCGGGCGATCGCGCCGTACCAGTCGGCGGGGTCGTCGCTCAGCGGCTTGCCGAGCTTCTTCTGCGCTGCGGCGAGCAGGGCGGCACCGCCCCGTACGTTGGCGGCCGGATCGGTGCGAAGACGCTCGGCGGAGAGTCCGCTGAGTCCGGCGGCGCGGGGCAACGTCTTCAGCCGGGCGGGCAGTTGGGAGTCCTTCGGCACCTTGGCCGTGAACTCCTTCGGCTTGAGGACGCCCCGCGACGCGTCGCCGCGCGGGTCCTCCACGCCCTCACTGTGGTGCGGGGCTCCGGCGATGGCGGTACGCGCGTCGGTGAGGTGCATCGGGCCGTAGCCGCCGGTGACACTCGGCGCGCCGCCGTGCGCGTCCCAGCGGGACTGCAGATAGGACACACCGAGCAGCACGCTCTGCGGTACGCGGTACTCGGCGGCGGCGTCCGCGAAGGCGCCCTGCAGCCCGTCCGACGACGCCCCGGCGGGCGCACCCGAGGACGAGGAGGGTGGGGCGGACGGGGCGGCACCGAGCAGCGGAAGCAGCAGACCGGCGGAGACAAGGGCACCCGCGGTCCTGGCGGCGCGTCTGCGCGCGGCAGGTGTGCGGGCGGTGGCGGATCCTCGCAATGCAGCCTCCTGGGACGATGAAGCGTGATGGGGCGTGCGGGGCCGGGCGTGCGTCAGTGGTACCGGCTCTCCGACGATCCGTCAATCATGCCCAGGAGACGGGTCTTCGCATGTCAGCGCCGCTACCGGCGGGTTTCGGCCCGGCAGGCCGCACGGCCTGCGACGCGTCACTGGATTGGACCAATGAGCAGCACGAGCACCACGCCGAGCTGGGGTTCAGACGAAGCGGCGTACGAAGGTCAGTGCGGTGTCCGCGACCTCCTGCCAGCGGCTGTCGATCGTCAGTGCGTGGTCGCGGTCGGCCATCTCCGTGATCTCGGTGATGCCGGAATTCTCCCGCTGCTTCTTGTAGGCGCCGTTGGCGAGCGCCCAGGGCACGGCGTTGTCCTTCTCGCCCGAGATGATCAGGAGGGGGCCGCGCCGGGGATTGTGGCAGTCGACCTTCATCTCCGTCCGGGGGTTGATGTTGGCCATGGCCGCCTGGAACGGCGGCGCGCACGGGGCCGGGACCGCGTACCTCTCGTAGAGATCCTTGGCTTCCTGCTCACTGACGGCGTTGGCGTAGGCGTAGCGGAACTGCTCGAAGGTCAGCGGCAGCGCGCGCTTGCGGTTGGCCGGGTTGCCGATGATCGGGCGCAGGGAGCGCAGTGTCGACAGGGGCAGCGCCATGACGCCGCGGAACGGCACGGGGTCGATCGCCACCGAGGCGGCGGAGAGACCGCGCCCCGCGAGGATCTGCGTGAGCAGCCCTCCGACGGAGTGCCCGATGACGGCCGGTTTGCGCTCCAGGCCGTCGATCAGTCCCGCCAGATGATCGGCGACCATCCCGACGGTCTTGCCCGCGAGGGCATCGGGACGCTGCCTCGCCTCGGCGACCGTGTCCCGATCGCCGGGCCAGGACAGGGCGACGGGCACATACCCGGCCGCGTCGAAGTGGGCCGTCCACAGGTCCCAGCTGCTGGGCAGCATCCACAGACCGTGTACGAACACGACAGGAACGCGCTCGGTGGCGGCGTTGGCGCGGTCGATCTGCTCGGTGTCATTGAGGGACATACCCTGAAGTTATGGGCGCAAGTGTCGTGCCGCATAGCGTAGTCGGCGGTATGGCCGGTGTTGCGCGGTGCTTGTCCGGTCTCGATGGACCCGATGAGCGTCGAAGGCGTCAGCAAGGCCAGCTACAAGCTGTCCTCGCCCTACGGCGTCGGCTCCATCGAACTGCGCGCGGACGCCCCCGACGGCACGCTGCTCGCCACGGCACCCGTCCCCGAACACCGGAGGCTGGGACACCTATCAGGCCACGCGGGACGTGCCGGTCGAAGCCCTGGCAGGCACCCACAAGCTGTATCTGGTCTTCAAGTCCCCGCAGGACGATTCCTTTGACGTGGACGCGGTGCAGTTCACCACGTCATAGTCACCTGGAAGTCGCCGGGGGCAAGTGAAGGTCCGCAGTGCGCCGCTGTCCATGAGCGCACTGCGGACCTTCGTCCCCCGTCAGCGAGTACCGACCGCCGCGCGCACGGCCCGACGGGCCAGCTGGCAGTCGTCGTGCAGCCGCCTCAGCAGCAGCCGCTGTTCCTCGCCGGACGGCGCGGCACCGGGGTGGGCCGGACCCGGTGCCGGCGGAGCCGAGTCGTGCATCGTCCGCTGCACGGCCATCTCGTACGTACGGATCTCCCGGGTGAGCACCAGCATCAGGTTGACCAGGAACGCGTCACGCGCCGCCGGTCCCTGTTCCTGCGCCAGCTGGCTGATCTCACGCCGCGCCACCGGTGCGTCACCGAGCACCGACCACAGCGTCGCCAGGTCATAGCCCGGCAGGTACCAGCCGGCGTGCTCCCAGTCCACGAACACCGGGCCCGCGGGGGCGAGGAGAATGTTCGAAAGTAGTGCGTCGCCGTGACAGAACTGCCAGGTGCTGTGCTGCCCGGCCGAGTGCGCGATGCCGTGCAGAAGCTTCTGCAGGTCACCCATGTCCCTGTCGGTGAGCAGGCCGAGCTCATGGAAGCGGGAGATCCGCTTGCCGTAGTCCATGGGCCTGCCGAACAGCTCCTGCGGCGGACGCCACCGGTTGAGGTGGCGGATCGCGTTGAGCGCCAACCGCACGTCGGCGCGCGGCGGCGGCTCCACGGGATGGCGGGACAGCGCGGCGACGCGTCCCTGCATGCGCTCGATCACCAGCGTGCAGTCCTCGGGGTCCGCGGCGATCAGCCGCGGGACCCTGACCGGAGGACGGTGCCGGACGAACGAGCGGTAGGCCGCTATCTCGTGCTGGATCCGCTCGGTCCACACAGGCGAGTGGTCGAGTAAACATTTGGCGATCGCGGTGCTGCGTCCTGTCGTTCCGACGATCAGGACCGTTCGTCCGCTGCGGCGGAGCACCTGGACCGGATTGAACTCCGGACAGATGCGATGCACCGAGGCGATCGCGGTGCGCAGTTGCGCCCCTTGGGGGCCGGACAAGTCGAGTCTCCCGCTGAGCGGTTGCGTGCCGGGCCCCGGAACGCGTCGCGTTCGGCCGGCGCCGAGCGACCCGGTCGCGGGGCGCGCGGGCTCCAGATACGGGCCGCTGCCGGGCTGTCGGCTGTGCAGCGGCCGGGGCGGGGCGGACACGGAGGACGATGCTGTGTACATGGGCGATACAGATCCCTTCGTGTGCCTGCGAATTGCTGCGCCTCCCGCCCCGGCTTCCTTGGAAGCACCCTGGGGAATGTCCCGCGGTGGGCCGGGTCGGGGTGGCGCATTCCTACCTGACACCCGCCGTCCCATGGCACACCATGTGGCGCACCCTGGCGAACCCTGGCGAATAGTCGCTCAGCAACTGACAGAGGGTTACTGTCAACTCAGCCGAGAACCTGGGGGCTTGACGTGAACGGACAACCCAACACCCGACTGTCGGACCATTTCGGCCTGGCAGGCTGGTCCAAGGGGGAACTCGCGAGACTGGTGAACCGGCAGGCGGCGGCCATGGGCCACCCGCAGCTGGCCACCGATACCTCGCGGGTCCGGCGTTGGATCGACATGGGGGAAATCCCCCGCGATCCCGTTCCCCGAGTTTTGGCGGCTCTGTTCACCGAGCGTCTCGGCCGTGTCGTGACCATGGAGGATCTTGGTCTGGTCCGGCACGGGCGCGTGGGGAAACGGCGTGGCGACGGGAGTGTGGAGCACCCCGACGGCGTGCCGTGGGCGCCCGAACGGACAGCCGCGGTCCTCACCGAATTCACGGGAATGGACCTCATGCTCAACCGACGCGGCTTGGTGGGCGCGGGTGCCGCGCTCGCCGCCGGCTCCGCACTCAGCAGCGCCATGCACGACTGGCTGCACACCGACCCTGCCCTCGTTGCCGACGCTCCCCGAACCGATCATCCCCTGCACGCCGACACCGCTGGGTTCGACCGCTATGAGGCCGCCCCCATCGGATCGCAGGAGATCGAGGAACTGGAAACCTCCGTCGAGGTGTTCCGGGCCTGGGACGCGTCCCGCGGTGGCGGGCTGCAGCGCAAGGCTGTGGTGGGCCAGCTCAACGAAGTGGGCGGCATGCTCGCCTACCGACACCCCGACCATCTCCAGCGCCGCCTGTGGGGCGTCGCTGCCAATCTCGCCGTCCTCGCGGGCTGGATGTCGCACGACGTCGGCCTGGAGCCCACGGCACAGAAGTACTTCGTGATCGCCACGCACGCGGCCCGCGAAGGAGGCGACCGGCCGCGCGCGGGCGAGGCCCTGTCCCGGGCGGCGCGCCAGATGGTGCACCTGGGGCGGCCCGACGACGCCCTCGACCTGATGAAGCTCGCCCAGTCGGGCTCGGGCGAGGAGATGCTGCCGCGTACGCAGGCCATGCTCTACACCATCGAGGCCTGGGCACAGGCGTCGATGGGCAAGGGCCAGGCGATGCGCCGCACGCTGGGCATCGCGGAGGACCTGTTCGTCTCCGACAAGGGAGATGTGCCACCGCCCAGTTGGATGCAGATGTTCGACGAGGCGGACATGCACGGCATGCAGGCCCTGGCCTACCGCACCCTCGCCGATCACGACGCGGCCGCCGCCAACACCGCCCAGCGCCATGCGAGGGAAGCGATCGAACTGCGGTCCAAGGGCCGCGACCGCTCGCAGATCTTCGACTACATCTCGCTGGCATCGGCCTGCTTCATCGCCGACGATCCCGAGCAGGCCGATCGGTACGCGCGGTTGGCGCTGGTCTCGATGGGGTCGAACTCCTCGCACCGCACCTGGGACCGGCTGCGCGAGATGTACCGCCTGACGGCTCAGTACTCGAGCTATCCGAAGATCCAGGACCTGCGTGAGGAGATCAAGATGGCCCTGCCGAAGGCGGCGGCCAAGACCGGAGGTGGCAGCCGGGTCCAGGCCTAGCCGATGTCCCGTTGATGTCTAGTTGATCCGGGCGATCACTGGTTGATCCGGGCGATCAGCAGGCAGGCGTCGTCCTCGCGTGGGGCCACGCCGAACTCTTCGACGACCAACCGCACACAGTCCTGCGCACCCCGCGTGTCCGTGAAGCGTGGCGCGAGCGCGAGCAGTCGGCTCGTGGCAGCGTCCCTCGCGCGCCGGGGAACCAGTCCATCGGTGTGCAGCAACAGCAGGTCGCCGGGCTCGAGGTGGACTTCGGCCTGCTCGTAGGTGGCTCCGGAGGTCGCCCCGAGGATCACGCCGCCCGGTGGCGTCAGCGCGCGCCCCGTCCCGTCGCGGAACAGCAGTGGGGTGGGGTGTCCCGCCTGCGCCCAGGTGAGGGTGCGGCCGGTGGGGGTGTACTGGCAGCAGACGGCGCTGCCGAGTGCGGGTTGCGTGGTGGTGTCCAGTAACTGGTTGAGCCAGCCCATCAGTTGGCCCGGCTGGACTCCGGCCACCGCCATGCCGCGCACCGCGCCGAGGAGCATCGCCATGCCGGACGTGACGGTCACGCCGTGCCCCGTGAGGTCGCCGACGCTGAGGAGGAACCGGCCGTCGGGCAGCTCCATCGCGTCGTACCAGTCGCCGCCGATCAGTGAACTCGTCGAGGAGGGGAGGTAGTGCGCGGCGAGGTCGAGAGCCGCGGGTCCGCCGTGCGGGAACCGCAGGGAGCCGCGCCACGGCGGCAGCACAGCCTCCTGCAGTTCGACCGCGAGCCGGTGCTCTGTCTGCGCGATGTGCCGCTGGCGCTGCAACGAGTCACGGGTCTCGCGCACCACTCGCTGGCTGCGGCGCAGTTCGCTGACGTCCCGCAGTACCGCCCACATCGAGGCGGTGCTGCCGTCAGCGGCGAGCACGGGCTCGCCCATCATGTGCACCTGTCGTACGCCGCTGTCGGGGCGCACGATACGGAACTCGCCGTCGATCGGCTTACCGTCGATCAGGCAGTCCGTGACCATGGCCGTCAGCATCGGCTGGTCGTCGACGTGCACCAGGGAGGGCAGTTCGTCGAGGGAGAGCGGGGGAGCTGCCGAGTCCCGCCCGAGGATCTGGTACAGCTCGCCCGACCAACTCGCCTCGTCGTTCAGGAGGTTCCACTCCGCGCTGCCGACCCGGCTGAGCAGTGAGCCATGCTGCGGTTCGAGCGGCGCGGGCACGGCGGGAGCCGTGGGCGCCACGTCCGCCTGCACGGGTCCGTCCCTCAACTGCGCGAGGTGGTCGTCCAGGTCGTCGAGCTGATGAACCGCCAGGTCACACAGGGCGCGCTGCCAGCGGCCCTGGTCACCGCGGTCGGCCCCGGCGTCACGGCGCACGGCGTCGACCTCACCGCGGAGCCGACGCGTCTGCGTGATCAGCGCTTCGACCGAGCCGCGCTCGGGCGGCTGGGCGGAAGGGCGGTCCGCGAAGACATGGGACGGCATGAGGTGCTCCGTTGAGTATGCGGTGCGACCAAACGGGCGGGATGGACCGGTAATGACTTTCGCACAGCCGGGGGTGCCCCGTAAGGGATTTGGCAACACACGACGCGGTGGTGCTTCTGACATATGCCTATGTCCTTCGGAAGCGTTCGTTCCGGCAACACGGTCCCGATCACCCGCGCAGGGGTGGGGTCGGACAACCTCACGTTGGATCTCCGTCAGGCCACGCCGGAACACGGATATCCTCCGTCCGGCCCGGCCTGGGGGTTTACCCCCAGGGCCCACCCCAAACCGCCGCCCACGGAACGCTCAGGACAGCCTCGCGGGGCAGAGGCGCCGCGACTTCGCCTCGTTTTCGCGCTTGGCGTCCACGCAACCGCCGGGCAGCGAACCGTACTTCTTCTCCCCGAAGTTGGCCGTCACGGTCAGCTTTCCGTGGCCGAACTCCGTCCGCTGCACCGTCCCGTCACCGGTGAGCCGCTGGTAGCCGGTCATCCGCTCAGTGCCGACAGCCTTGTGCAGGGGCGCCAAGTACCGCTGGAGCGCCGCCATCTCCCTGCCCGTGGACTGCAAGTTCGTCTTCCCGAGCGTGAAGTTGAGCGGGGTGTTGTAGAGGGCGGACATCAACGCCCGGTCGGTCTTCTGGTCCGGGAGCTTGTTGTACGGCAGCTCCCAGCGGTCGGTGTTGATGACGGAGCCGTGCAGCGCGGTTTCGTACAGGGGGACGCGGTAGGCCGGGTCGTACATCGCTTTCGCCAGCGCGGACGGCAGCTCTACCTCCTTGAAGAAGACCGCCGGCTCGCCCTGCGGTACGTAGCCGCCCCACTTCTCCTTGTCCTTCTCCAGCTTCCACAGGCCGTCCGCGACCGGCGTCTGCCCGCCGTGGTCGAAGGCGAGCACGGGAGCGGCCCAGGCACCGGCGGACTCGGAGCCGAGGACGAACTTGTCGGCGGAGGCGAGCTTCCGCATGCGCTCCAGGCGGTTGGCCCGGTCCTGCTTCTTGTTCATGCGGTGGCCCTTGCTGCTGTCGGTGAACAGCTCACCCGCCGCGTCGACGTCCAGGAAATAGCTGTCGGCGCCGTTGGCCGTCATCTTCTTCGCCCGGTCAGCCAAGTAGTGCTTGCCGCGCTCGGCCTGCTTGAACGCCTGGGAGCTGAGGTAGCAGCCCCGGCCGCCGAAGCCTTCCTTGATCTCGCCCTTCCAGTTCCGTACGCAGAAGTCCGGGTAGACCGAGCCGGGCCACTTCGAGGACGGGTTGTCGGCGCTCCGAGGGGGCTGGCCGTTGGCGTAGGAGTCGTACGGGCCGACCAGGTAGCCGTGGCGTTTCGCGGCCCGTACGGCCTGCTTGTCCATCGGCTGCTCGTCGGCGTCGTAACCGAGCCAGAGCCGGGAGACGCCGAGCTTGTGCAGCTCGTTCACGCCCTTCGCCGTACGGGCTTCGCCCCAGGCGTAGGCGTGCACGGCTCCGAGCAGCCGCTCGACCCGGGGGTTCTCCTTGATCTTCTGCTTCAAGGAGCCCGGTTTGCCGCGTTCGTCGAGGTAGGCGCGGTAGTCGGTGGCGGAGGAGACCGGAGAGGAGCCCGTGAGGGAGAAGTGCACCGTGTAGTCGTGGGTCTGCTCCCGCTGCGAGAACTCGTGCCGCGCCGTGGAGCCGATCCGGCCGTCCTTCGACGCGAAACCGAGGGAAGTGCCGACCTCCTCCGGCACGATGTAGCTGACGCCGTGCTTGCCCTGGGTGTAGCCCCAGGCCGGAAGAGTGAGGCCGCCCGCGAGTTCGGCCTCCGAGTCCTTCAGACCGGCCTCGCCGGAGTTCCAGAAGGCGTCGCCGACCGGGATGCGCAGGCCCTCGCCGCGCGGGATCTGAAGGGCTCCGCCCGCGCTCGGAGTGGTACTGGGCCAGGACAGGTTCTGGTCGGCATCGGAGTGCACCGTCATGCGCAGTCGGTCGTGATCGCTCCGCGCCGAGACGGTGAGCTTCTTGCCGGGGTACGACCAGCGGGCCGTGCCGCCCTCCACGGTCACCTTGCCCGGCTTGCCGAGCCGCTGCCCCGCCGCGCCCGACACCGGGAGCGAGGACCCGTCGTCGGTACGGCCCGTGACACGCAGCGATGCGGTGTCCACGCGCGCCGCGCCGCCACGCACGCTGAAGTCGACGTCGCCGCCGTGCACCTGCGGCGGCTTGTCCGGCGAGCCCCCGTCCGCCGGGGGCTCGGCCATCGCCAGATAGCCGGCCGACGCGGTGGTGGCGGTCAGCACGACGGCCGCGGCGATGCCGTACGTACGGACACGGCGCCGACGCCGCGAGCCCGCGACGTCACCGTGCCGGGCCTGCTGGGTCTGACTGCTGTTCCTCTTCACGTAGTTCACGGGGGAGAGCATCGGGGGTGCGCGTAAGAGGGTTCTAAGAGCCGCTCCGGGCGGCGCCGGTGCGCGGTCCGGACCGTAGACACGCAGGCAGGACAGGTGGGGGCCGCTGCGGGATGCGTACGTGGAAGAGTGTGCGAGCCCCGCACCAGGGCACCCGTAGCCGCCGAGAGAACGTGTCGCAGACGCCCGCCGCTCTGCTCACCGGCGCGCTGTCCATGGCATGCGCGGCCGGGCATCCTCGGCTTCCCGCCCTGCGGGGTCATCGGGTTCGGCGGGTGTTCCACAGGGGGAGTTGTTCGAAGAGGGCGACGGCTTCTTCGTTCCAGTGCCGGTGCCAGGAGGCGGCCTCGGCCGCGGCCGCGTGGGCGTAGTGGTCGATCGTCGCCTGCAGGCGGGTGTGGACGTGGCGGCGGTGGGCGATGTCACGGATGCGGTCGAGGGTCTGTGGTGTGCAGTGGGGGTTGCCGAGGGCGGCTTGGACCGTGGCGTGTTCGTCTCCGCCGGTGGCGGCGAGGAGGTCGCGGGTCGCGTAGGTGTGGCGGCCGGCCCGCAGATCGGCGCCCGTGGGTTTGCCGGTGAGGGCGGGGTCGCCGAAGAGGTCGAGGTAGTCATCGCGTATCTGGCCGCTGAGGCCCGCGAGCCGGGCGTAGCGGTGGAGGCTCTCCTCGTACGGGGCCAGGTCCTGCCCCGCGGCCAGCAGGCCGAGACGCATGGGAGCCAGGATGGTGTAGCGCGAGGTCTTGTACTCGCACACCGTCTCCAGCATCCCCTCATCGGCTGTGGGGTTCACGTCGCGTTCGAGGTCGAGGACCTGGCCGATGACGGTGTCGGTCGTCACGCCGAGCTGGACGTCGAGCATGGCCTGTTTGCGGTCCGCGGGCAGGTCGGCCCGCACGAGGACGCGCAGGGCCAGGAAACCGGCGAGATCACCTGTCATCATGGCAAGCCCCAGCGCGGCCTGCGGGTTGTCCGGCAGGTCTTGGCGACATGCGTGGTACGTCGAGGGGCCACCGCGGCGCATCGGCGAGTCGTCCATGATGTCGTCGAGGATGAGCGCGTGGCTGTGGAGCAGCTCAAGACTCAGCGCGGCTTCCGCCAACCCCACTGCCTCGTCCGCGTCGACGAGTCCTGCCGCCTCGTGGAGCAGGGCGATCCGGATCCGCTTCCCGCCGCGCAGCGACAACTGGGCGAGGAGGTCGAGACACCGGGGCGCGAAGCGTCCCAGCTGTGCGCCGCCCAGGTCACCGGCCAGTTCGGCGAAATACTTCTCGAAGGCCGCGTCGAAGCGCTGTCGGTGACCGGCGGCACGCTCCAGGGCGCTTGCGGTACTGCTGTTCATGGTGGTTCGGTCCGGCCTTTCCTCAGGGACGCGAGGGCCAGCTTCCCATTCGAGAGGGGAGGCCCCTCCGACGGCCCGGGCCGGGCCGGGCCGGGTGAGAGCAGGCCGTCTCATCCCGTCGCAGGAAAGGCCTGTTCGGTCCAGATGGTCTTGCCGGAGCGGGTGTAGCGCGTTCCCCACCTCTGGACGAGTTGCGCGACGATGAACAGACCGCGCCCGCCTTCGTCGTCCTCGCCGCTGTGGCGCAGGTGCGGTGAGGTGTGGCCCGTGTCCGCGACCTCGCACAGGAGAGTACGGTCACGGATCAGGCGTACCTGGATCGGTCCATCCGCGTATCTCACCGCGTTGGTCACCAGCTCGCTGACGACGAGCTCGGTCGCGAACGCCAGCTCATCGAGACCCCAGTCGTGCAGCTGCTGGGTGGCGAGGTCCCGGGCACGGCCCGCGGTGACCGGTTCCGCGGGCAGCTCCCACTCGCTGACCTGTGACGCGTCGAGTTCGCGGGTACGGACGAGCAGCAGGGCGGTGTCGTCGGCGGTCGATCCGCCCGGCAGGAGTTCCGCCACGGCCCGGTCGCAGAGTTCTTCGAGCGACGCGTGCCGGTCGCTGAGTACACGCCCCAGGATGTCGAGGCCGTGGTCGATGTCGCGGTCGCGGGCCTCGACCAGGCCGTCGGTGAAGAGTGCGAGGAGGCTGCCCACGGGCAGCTCCATCTCCATCGACTCGAACGGCAGACCGCCCAGGCCCAGAGGTGGTCCTGCCGGCAGGTCCGGGAAGGAGAGACCGCCGTCCGGGTCGACGATCGCGGGCGGCAGGTGTCCGGCCCTGGCCATGACGCAGCGCCGCGAGACCGGGTCGTAGACCGCGTAGAGACAGGTCGCCCCCGTGGTCACATCGGCGTAGCTGCCTTCGGGCGATCCCGGCTCGCCCCGCTGCTCCTCCGCCGACTGCGCCACCAGATCGTCGACCCGCGAGAGCAGTTCGACGGGATCCATGTCCATCTGGGCGAACGCACGCACCGTCGTACGCAGCCGTCCCATGGTGGCTGCTGCCTGCAGGCCGTGGCCGACCACGTCCCCGACCACGAGTCCGACCCGGGTTCCGGACAGCGGGATGACGTCGAACCAGTCGCCGCCGACCCCCGTCACGTCGTCCGTGGGCAGGTAGCGGTGGGCCAGGTCGACCGCCGACTGCTCCGGCACGTGCTGCGGAAGGAGTTGGCGCTGCAGGGCCAGCGATGCGGTGCGCTCACGGGTGAAGCGGCGGGCGTTGTCGATGGACACGGCCGTACGGGCGGCCAACTCGTCGGCCAGTGCCACCTCGCCGCTGTCGAAGGCGGCCGAACCGGCGCCGCGAAGGAAAGTGACGATTCCCAGGGTGCTGTTCCCGGCCCGCAGCGGCACGACCAAGGTCTTGTCGTCGAGCACGAGCCCGCCCGAGGAGAGACTGCGATCCTGTGGCGCACCGGACGGGTACTCCACCTCCGCGTCGTCCTCCGCTTCGTTCTCCTCGTCTTCCTCATCTTCTTCGTCGGACTCCTCGGCCGAGGAACGAGCGACCCGTACGAGAGACATCGCCGCCGAGCCGGTGGTGGCCGGCACCCCGCCTTCCAGTACCGCCCTCGCAAGGTCGACCGTCACCGTGGCGGCGAAGTCCGGTACCGCCACCTCGGTGATCTTCTTTGCCGTGCCCCTCACATCGAGGGTGTTCCCGATGCCGCGGCCTGCTTCGACGAGCAGGGCAAGACGCCGCTGGGCCTTGTAGCGATCGGAGATGTCGAAGGCGTCCTCGCACACTCCGAATACGTGTCCGTCGGCGTCCTGGAGGCGGTAGTAGGCGCAGGACCAGATGTGGTCCGTCTCCGGGTCGCTGGGCGGTCGCCCCTGGAAGTGCAGGTCCAGAAATGGCTCTCCGGTATCCAGTACCTGATGCATGACCGCGTCCAGAGTGGGCGGATGCCCCTGGGTCACGAACTTTCCCTCGGAGTACAGCTGGTCCGCCCGAAAGCCGCGGAACTCGGCGAACGGGCGTCCGATCTCCCGTTCATACGCCGCGTTGCACCAGGTCAGGCGCAGTTCGGTGTCGTAGATGGCCAGGCCGAGGGGGGACTGGGTGGCCAGTCCATGCAACAGGGCCAGCCGGGATTCCCACTGCCGGAGATCCCTCAGCTCGGTCGCGACGAGGACACGCGCCGCCGTGCCCGCGCCCGGCAGGGCACACGCGGCGGTGGCGACGATGAGCTCATGCCCGTCCCGGTGCCGGGCGACGCGGATCTCGTTCCCCTGGAACCGGGGAGGGAGGGAGAGCGGGGGAACAGGGAGGACAGGGTGCGTCGGGCCGGGTGACAGGAACGTGGTCACGGGCCGCCCGACGATCTCCTGCGGCGGGTAGCCGAGGAGCCGCTCCGCCGCGGGGCTCCATCCGATGACCTTGTCCTGGGCATCGACGACCGCCGTGGCCGCCCTGGTGACGTCGAGGGGGCCACGAAAGTCAGTACTTCGCTCCGCGTTCCATGCAGTCATGGCGCCACATCAGCCCCGTTCATCCCCTACAGAATCCGCTGTCTTTGGGGGAGGCACAACCGCGGTACGCCCACTCAACGGAAGCGTCGCGTCGTGGCTTCCGCCAAGTCGTGGCTTTCGCTAATAACAAGCCCTTGGGCCCGTTCGGTACAAGACCGGTGACGGCCTCGGGGGGAGGGGCTTGCTTCCCGGCAGACTCCCGCCATCAGAACTCGTCAGAACTCCGTCAGCACACGTCAGAGCGCCGCAGTGATCCGGATCCCGGCCACTACGCCGTCGCCCCGCAGAGTCAGCACCCCCGGGCCTTCATGACGTACGCAGTCGAGACGGCCCAGCGGGGTCTCCCGCCCGTCAGGTCCGCCGACGGTGATCCCCTCGGTGGCCGCCATGACGAGCAGGGTCTCGCCCGAGGCGCACGTGATCTCCGTCGCCGCCTCCCGGGCCGCGGCGACGGTGACGATCCGCACCTGTGCCGTCGCCCGGCCCCTGCGGGTCATCACGTTCATGTTGCGCACCGCGCCCGCCTCAAGGCGACAGTCCGTCGCCGCGTCGCCGGAGAAGGCGAAGGGGCTCAGCGGCCCGACCGGCTGCGGGGTCCCGTCCACGGTCAGCACCATGCCGTCGCCCTCGACCGGGGTGATCACGCGGTCGATCCCGGGGAAGGAGGAGAAGGCGCCTCCCGCGTTCACGTCCGCGACACTCACCCGCCAGTCGAAGCCGCCCACGGGCTCCGCCGAAGAGGCGGACGAAGAGGAGGGAGACAAGGAGGAAGAGGAGACAGACGAAGAGGAGGCAGACGAAGAGGGGGACACCCGCACGACCCCCGACGCGACCTCCCGGGTCGTACCGCCGCCGTTCTTCCACGGCATGCTGCGGTATTCGCTCCAGGGCAGAACACTCCAGCGCAGAACATCCCGGCCCATCCGACGCCGCCTCCTTCAGGCACGTGATCATCGAGTCCGGGTCAGCCTACGTGCAGCGGCTGTCGGCCACGGAGGCGTACCGAACTGATGTGCCAGGATGTGGAACGTGTCGCATACCCAGTTCACCAGCCAACTCATCGGCCGGGAAGACGAACTCGACCGTCTCGCTGACGTACTGGAGCGGGCCCGCGCCGGCGAGGCGCGCGCGGTGCTGATCGCCGGAGACGCCGGGGTCGGCAAGACGAGGGCGCTCGATGAGGTCGCCGAACGAGCCGCCGCGGCCGGGATGGCCGTGCTCATCGGACACTGTGTCGACCTCGGTGATGTCGGCCTGCCGTATCTGCCGTTCACCGAGATCCTCGGCGCGCTGGCCGCGGACGAGCGGTTCGCCTCGGTCCTCAGCGGCCATCCGGTGACGGAGCGGCTGCTCGGCGGCGGTACGGATGCCGTGGGGGACGTGAACAGGCGGCTCCGGCTCTTCGAGGACGTGGCCGCGCTGCTGGCCGAACTCACGGACATCGCCCCCCTGTTGCTGATCCTCGAGGACCTGCACTGGGCCGACCAGTCCTCTCGCGACCTGCTGCGGTTCCTGCTCAGCCGAGGTGTCCTCAAGCGGCCGGCCGGGGGCTCGCACGACCACCGGCTCGCGGTGCTCGCCTCGTACCGTGCGGACGACCTGCACCGCCGCCACCCCCTGCGCCCCCTCCTTGCCGAGCTGGTGCGGCTGCCCGCCGTGGAGCGGCTCGAGCTTCAACCGCTGCCCGACGCGGATGTGGCCCGCCTCGTGCGCTCCCTGCGGGACGATGCTCTGCCGGACGCCACCATCCATCGGATCGTCGAGCGGGCCGAGGGCAACGCCTTCTACGCGGAGGAGCTGGTCGCGGCCACGGACACTCCGGCCGGTGGCGTGCCCAGCGGTCTGGCCGACGTCCTGCTCATCCGGGTCGAGCAGCTGTCCGAGACCGCCCAGCAGGTGCTGCGCACCGCGGCCGTCGCCGGGCGCCGGGTCAGTCACGACCTGCTGCGGGACGCCGTCGGGCTGCCCGAGAAGGAGCTGGAGGCGGTGCTGCGCGAGGTCGCGGAGCGGCAGTTGCTCGTCCCCGGTGACGGTGACACGTACTCCTTCCGGCACGCGCTCGCGCGGGAGGCGGTCTACGCCGACCTCCTGCCGGGTGAACGGGCCCGGCTGCACGGCGTGTTCGCGCGGCTGCTCGCCGAGCGTGGCCGCCAGTCCGGCAGCGCGGCCGAGCGCGCCCACCACTTCCGTGAGAACCACGACCTGCCCGAGGCGCTCGCCGCCTCCATCGAGGCCGCTGACCACGCCCAGCGCGTCGGCGCCCCCGCGGAGGAGTTGCGGCACATCGAAGCGGCCCTCGATCTGTGGTCGGCGGTCAGCGCCGACGGCCGGCCCGCCGGTACCGACTCCGTGACGCTCACCCTGCGTGCCTCGGCTGCGGCCGCCCATGCCGGGGAGTTGCACCGTGCCGTCTCCCTCACCAGGTCCGCCCTTGCCGGTCTCGGTCAGGACGCCGACCTGGAGCTCGCCGCCCGTGTCCGCTACACGCTCGCCGGGAACCTGCTGAACGTCGACAATCTGTCGGCCGCCATCGCGCACAGCAGTGAGGCTCTCGCCCTGATCCCCGCCGAGCCCCCTTCGGCGACCTGGGTGTGGGCGGCGGCCACGTACATGATGGTCGCCGCGCGCCAGAGTGACGAGGACGAGAGCGCGCGACGGGTCGGCCGCCAGGCTCTGCGTGTCGCCGCTGAACTGGGGGTCGACGACGCGCTGGCCGATCTCCTGATCTCCATGACCGTCCACGCGGACAACAACCGGCGTACCCCGGAGGGCAGGGAGCAGCTGCACAAGGCGCGGGAGCTGGCGCTGCGGGCGGGTAACGCGCATGTGGAGATGCGTGCCTTGTTCAACCTGGCCATGGGCTGCGTCGAGACCGGTGACCTGGAGCAATGCCTGCCATGGGTGGAGGAGGGCCTGGACCGGGCCCGTCGTTCCGGGCTGCTGTCCTCGCCGTATGCGCTGGAGATGCGGTATCTGCGGCTCCTTGTGCAGTACACGCTCGGCCACTGGGACGAGTGTGCGCGCGGCGCGGCCGAGGACGCGGGGACACAGTCCGGCGCGGGTGGTTTCGCGGCCGGCCCCGGGCTGTACGTGGCGCTGGCACGCGGCGATTTCAGTGCTGTCGAGCGCGCCCAGGAGTTGCTGGACGGGCACTTCGACTGGAAGAACGCGCTGGTCGCCGGCATCGTGCGGATCGATGCCGCCGCGCTGCGCGGGGACCCGGACGAGGCGGTGCGGGCGATGCGGCACACCGTCGGTTCCCTCACCGACGACACGGGCGCGGTGCCCGACGCCACGGTCCGGCTCGCGGCTCTGGCTCTGTCCGCGGTCGCCGACTCGGCGGCCGAGCTGCGTATGCGCGGTGACGAGGAGGAGGCGAGGCGTCGGGCGGACACCGCTGGCGCACTCGTGGAACAGGCCCGGGCCTCGGCCGCGCGCGGCGAGGACGGCAGGCCCCAGGGGCCGGAGGGGCAGGCGTGGTTGGCTCGTGTCGAAGCCGAATGGACGCGAGCCGTGTCCGGTCCCGACGTGGCGGCCTGGGAGAAGGCATTGACCGCCTTCGCGTACGGCGACGCCTATGAACGTGCGCGGTGCCGACTGCGCCTTGCCGAGGCCTTGCTTGCGGCCGACCGTCGTGAGGAGGCGACTCTCGAGGTCGACGCGGTGCGCCAGGAGGCCGACCGGCTCGGCGCCACCCTCTTGCGCGAGCATCTTGACGCTCTGGTGCGCCGTGGCCGGTTGGCGGTACCGGCCAGGGACCGTGCCGCGGTGCTGACGGCGCGTGAGCAGGACGTGTTGCGTCTGCTCGCCCTCGGCCGCAGCAACCGGCAGATCGGCGAGGAGCTGTTCATCAGCCCCAAGACGGCCAGCGTCCACGTCTCCAACATCCTGGCCAAGCTGGGTGCGGCGAGCCGTACGGAGGCGGTGGGTGTCGCCTATCGGCAGGGACTGATCACTACGGAGCCGACGCCTTCGGGCTGACCTTGATGCTCGACGGCGCCGAACTCGTCCCTTTTGACGTCCCTTTTGAAGGCACCGAGATGGACCAGGGGATCGACCGCGAGGACGACACGGGCTAGGAGGCGATGCTCAGGATGCTCATGGAGCTGGCGCAGTAGGTCGGTCGATACGGCACGCCGTCGACACGGTCCTCAGCCGCACGGGACGCGCGCGAGGGCCGTACCCCCGGGCGTCACGAGGGCCGTACCCCCGGGCGTGACGAGGGCCGTACCCCCGGGCGTGACGAGGTCCGTACCCCGGGCGTGACGAAGGCCGTTCCCCCGGGCGTGACGAGGGCGGTATCCCCGGCTTGAGGTGCGCGTACTCCTGGCGCGATGTACGAGGACCCCGCGCGGTGATCAAGGTTTTGGGCCGGGTTGTACGCTGCGACCATGCAGCCGTCCGCTCCCTCGCCGTCGCCGGATTCCGCCCAGCCGGGTCGTCTCTCCGATCCCGCCGAGCGCGGCCTGCTGACGGAGCGGATCGCACGTCAGCTGGAACACGAGATCCGTTCCGGTGAGATCGCGGTCGGGGCCAAGCTGCCTTCCGAGCGCGAGCTCGCGGCCCAGTTCGGCTCCAGCCGCAATGTCGTGCGGGAGGTGCTGCGGCGCCTTGAGGCGCAGCACCTCATCGAGGTCGCGCCGGGGCGTGGTTCCTTCGTGCGTGAGCAGAGCTCGGGTCAGGCCAGGGGGTATGACGCGCTGTACCGCGCCGGGCGCCCCACGGTCCGTCAACTGATCGAGGCGCGGCTTCCGTTGGAGGTCGAGATGGTCCGACTGGCGACCAGTCGGGCCACGGACGAGGACATCGCGGTGATGCGCGGCGCGTGCGACGCCCTGGAGTCGGCCACGGATGTCGTGGTCAAGGCGCAGGCGGACATGGAGTTCCATGACGCGATCGCGGTGGCGAGCAAGAATCCCGTACTGCGGATCATGCTGTCGTCGATCAGCGGAATGATGTTCGAGATGATGCTCCGCTCGAACTCGGACCCCTCGATCGGGGAGCCCGGGGTGCCGCATCACCCGGAGATCTTCGAGGCGATCGAGGCGCGGGACGAGGAACTCGCGGCCGTACGGATGCGGGAGCACCTGATGCTCGGCCTGCGTACGTACGGGGCGGACCTCGATGTGCAGGTGGACATCATGGCGCGCAACCACATCGAGACGCTGTTGGGGCAGGCGGAGGTCCGGCGGGCGGGCGGCAGGGCGGGGGAGTAGCCGCCCTCCGTGTGGATCAGGGCGGCGTGACCGTTCTGTTGTGTGGATCTTTCTCTCAGGGCCTGTTCGTGAGCGTTCGTGTCCTGTTACGGTCCCGTCAGACTTAACTGGTCCTACCAGTTGGACCAGTGGTTCCGGGAGTCGCAGACCCCACCGGAACCACTGGGACCACCGGGGCTACCGGGACCACCAGGACTATCGGGACACCCACCACAGAGACGAGGACAACGATGTCCACGAGCAGCCAGCTGTTGAGCAGGCGCTCCTTCGGCAGGCTGACCGCAGGGGCGGCGGGAGCTGTCGGCGTGGGCGCAGTGGGCGCCTGTTCGCCGCAGGGCGCCGAACCCTCGGCGCGCGGCCCCTTGCGAATCATGGCGATCAACCACGTGTGGTCGCAGGCGATCAAGCGGCGGACGAAGGAGTTCGAGGAGCGGATCGGACGCAGGGTCTCGATGACCCTGCTCACCGCCGATCAACTGTCGAGCAGTTACAACGTCAAGCTCAACGCATCGGGCACCGACGTGGACGTCATGATGGTGCGCGCGCTCCAGGAACAGCTGGTCTTCGCGCACAACGACTGGCTCGCCGACCTCACCGACCGGGTCGAGGGCGACAAGGAGTTCGCCTGGGCGGACTTCCAGAAGGCGCCGCGCGAGGCCTCCGTGGCGCAGGGCAAGGTGCTGAGCGTCCCGGTGGTGACCGAACGCCCCACGCTGTACTACCGCAAGGACCTCGTCGAAGGACCGCCGCGCACCCTCGACGCCCTGATGTCGTCCGCACTGGAACTCACGGAGAAGAAGAAGGGGTTCTACGGATACGTCGGCCGCGGGCAGCGCAGCGGCGCCGTGTCCCAGTGGTCCAGCTTCCTGTACTCGCACGGCGGCGACTTCCTCATCGACGGCAAGTCCGGCATCGGCAGCCGCCAGGCACTGGCCGCCTACGAGTACTACGGCGGGCTCCTCGGCAGAGCGGGACCGCCGGGAGCGACCAACATGAGCCTCGAACAGGCCATGCCGATCTTCGCGCAGGGCAAAGCCGCGTTCTACATAGACGCCGACGCCGTCTACAGCAGCTTCCTCGACCCGAAGGTCGCGACCAAGGGCGTACGCGAATCCGTCGGCTTCGCCCCCTTCCCCGCGGGCCCGGCGGGTGCCAAGCCGCACAACATCCCGTCCTGGAGCCTGGGCATCAACAAGTTCTCCCTCCTGCGCGACGACGCCTGGGAGTTCATCAGGTGGGCCGCGGGCCCTGAGATGTCCGCGGCTCTCCAGTCCGACGGCATCCCGGGCGCCCGCAGCTCCGTATGGGCCGACCCCCGGACGCTCGCCGCCTTCCCGAAGGATCTCGCCGAGTCGATGCGGCTCAACGCAGAACGCGGCCTCGGCTACGACCGGCCACGGGTCCTCCAGGTCGGCCGGGCCAGGGACATCGTCGGCCGTCCGCTGGTCGCGTCGATCCTCGGTGAGTCCGTACGGCCCGTCATGCGCGACGCCGACGCGGAGTTCGCCGATTTCCTCGTACGCGACAACCGCCACAAGGAGTCCTGATGGCCGCCACCGAGGTCTCCCCGGCCCGTGCCGACACCCCGCCCCCGGGCAAGGACGCACGCCGCACCCGGCCGCCGCGCACCTTCGAGCAGGCCAACCGGCGGCTGAAGTGGGCGATGCTCGCCCCGGCACTGCTCTTCGTCGGCCTGATGATCGTCTTCCCGCTGGCCTTCACGCTCGACCTGAGCCTGACCGACGCGTTCGGCGCGGTGAACGCCGACAAACGCCACATCGGCCTGCGGAATTTCATCGACGCGCTGGGCGATGTCCGCCGTTTCTGGCCCGCCGCGCGCCGCACCCTGGTCTTCACCGTCGGCGCCGTGGTCCTGGAGACGGTCCTCGGCCTCGCGCTCGCGATGCTCATGCGCAAGCCATTCCGCGGCATGCGCATGGTGCGCACCGTCCTGATCATCCCGCTGCTAGCCACCCCCGTCGCGATCGGCGTCCTGTGGCTGCTGATCCTCGACCCCACCAACGGCATCGCCAACCATCTGCTCGCCGGCATCGGACTGCCCCGCCAGGAGTTCCTCGGCTCGGTGAGCCAGTCACTGCCGATGCTGATGCTCATCGACGTGTGGCAGTGGACGCCGATGATGACGCTGCTCCTGCTCGCGGGCCTGACCACGCTTCCCGAGGAGCCCGAGGAAGCCGCGCTCGTCGACGGCGCGAGTGCCTGGCAGCGCTTCCGCTACGTCATCCTGCCGATGCTCGGCCCCACCCTCGCCACAGCCCTTGTCCTGCGTGCCGTCGACGCGCTGAAGACCTTCGACATCCTCTACGCCACCAAGGGCGCGGGCGGCGGCTCCGACTTCGAGGCGGAGACGCTCAACGTCTACGCCTACGGACTCACCTTCGACTACCAGGAGTACGGCCTTGCCGCCGCCGTCCTGGTCCTGTTCACGCTGTTCATCATCGGTGTCGTGGTCCTGCTGCGCCGCCGCGGCGGAAGGAAGAACGCATGAGTTCCACCGTCACCCCCGCGACCCGCCCGCCGAGCACCTCCGCGACCCGGCCGCCCATCACCCCTGCTGCCCGCGGGCGCAGGAAGTGGACATGGCTGCGCGGCACGGCCATCGCCCTGGTCACCCTGGTCTTCGCACTGCCCCTCGTATGGATGTTCGCCGCCGCCTTCAAGACCAACGTGCAGGTGACCGACCCGAGCGTGGGCCTGTGGTTCAAGCCCACCCTCGACAACTTCCGCAGCATCGTCGAGGCCGGGCAGATCGTCCGCTCCATGGGCAACTCCCTCCTTGTGGGGGTGGTGTCCACGGTGCTCTCCGCCGTCATCGCCGTGCCCGCCGCGTGGGCGGTGGGCCGGTTCGGCATGCACCGCACCGGGTCCCTGATCCTCGTCGCCCGCATCGTTCCCGCGATCTCGCTGCTCGTGCCCTGGTACTACCTGTTCGCGCAGATGGGGCTCGTCGGCTCCTACACCGTTCTCGTGCTCAGCCACATGTTCGTCTCCGTGCCGCTGATCATGTGGATCATGATCAGCTTCTTCGCCGGGCTACCGGTCGAACTCGAAGAAGCCGCCCGCACCGACGGCCTGAGCGCGTTCGGCGCCTTCTGGCGCATCTCGCTGCCCCTGGCCGCACCCGGCACCGCAACCGCCTCGCTCCTCGCGTTCGTCTTCAGCTGGAACAACTTCATGTTCGCGCTGGTCTTCGCCGACGACCGCACCCAGACCGTGCCGGTGACCCTCTTCAACTTCATCTCGTACGCCAGCACCGACTGGGGCGGTCTCATGGCCGCCGCCACCCTCATCACCGTCCCCGTCGTCATCGCCGCCGTCGTCGGACAGAAGTACCTGGTGGCCGGTCTCACCTCGGGCGCCACCAAGGGCTGAGCAGCAAGCCGCGCCAGCCCCCTCACCCTGCACCGCATCACCGCACCGGAAAGAGCACCTGTATGAAGATCGTCGACGCGAAGGTCGTCGTCACGAGCCCGGGCCGCAACTTCGTCACCCTGAAGCTGACGACCGACGACGGCCTCACCGGACTCGGCGACGCCACCCTCAACGGCCGGGAACTCGCCGTGGTCAGCTATCTGACCGACCACGTCGCACCCCTGCTCATCGGCCGTGACCCGCACCGGATCGAGGACACCTGGCAGTACCTGTACCGGGGGGCCTACTGGCGGCGCGGCCCCGTCACCATGGCCGCGATCGCCGCCGTCGACGTCGCCCTGTGGGACATCAAGGCGAAGGCCGCGGGCCTGCCGCTCTACCAGCTCCTCGGCGGCGCGAGCCGCGAGCGCATCCGCACCTACGGGCACGCGAACGGCCGTGACATCCCCGAACTGCTCGACTCCGTGCGGGCCAGGCTCGCCGAGGGGTACCCAGCGGTGCGCATCCAGTCGGGGATCCCAGGACTGAAGGCCGTGTACGGCGTGCACAGCACCGACGACGGGGGCGAACCCGTCCTGCACCAGCAGGCCCACCCCCTCGTGGAGGACTGGGACACCGACGCCTACCTGCGCCACACGCCCACCGTCTTCGAGGCGGTCCGCGCGGAGTTCGGCGCCGAACTCCCGCTGCTCCACGACGCACACCACCGGCTCAGCCCGATCCAGGCCGCCAGGCTCGGCAAGGACCTGGAACCGTACCGGCCGTTCTGGCTCGAGGACTGCACACCGGCCGAGAACCAGGAAGCCCTTCGACTGGTGGGGGGGGGGAGGGCGGGGGGGGGGGGGGGGGGGGGGGGGGGGGGGGCGGTGAACGAGGACGCGAAACTGGTTACCGAGAAGGCGAGTGGAGGCGTATGGTTCGTGG
>NZ_JBVIHP010000029.1:0-133227 GCF_055570235.1 Streptomyces sp. NPDC031274
GTGGGAGTGGGGACGAACTTCCGGCTACAAGTTCGGCATTGGAAACTCTCCTTTCCGTAATGCACTAAGAGAGAGCGACTTTCAGGTCGCACTAGCTGAAGAAGACGACACCGTGACTTGGCGACCCGTACAACCTTTCGATCCCACCGCCGGTCTCCTGTTCGCCGACCCCACCCGTCACCCAGGACAACTGCCGGTGAACGGCGCGGCGGCCCCACGCACCACCTGGCCAGGCACCCCGCTTCGGCGCCCAGATCACCGACTGACCCCAGCGCCTCCGTTTCTTCTCTCTCGCCGCCCCTCGATCGACTCACAAGGAACGCCAACACTCATGCGCATCCGCACAACGGCCCCGCTCGCCGCCCTCCTGGTTGCGGGCCTCACCCCCCTCGCCCTGCCCGCCACGGCTGCGAGCGCCGCGCCCGCGAAGCACGGCGACGACTTCAACGGCGACGGCTACCGCGACTACGCGTACTCGAGCTTCAGCGCCAGAGGGGGCGGCGGCGTCACCGTGGTCTTCGGGACCGCCACCGGGCCCGGCTCCAGACAGCAGCGCATCACCCAGGCGAGCCCCGGCGTGCCCGGCGCCGACGAGGCCGACGACATGTTCGGCGAGGTACGGGCTGCCGCGGACTTCGACGGCGACGGATACGGCGACCTCGCCGTGGCGGCGACCGGCGAGAACGGCTCCCACGGCACCGACCAGGGTGGCGTGACGGTCCTGTGGGGCTCCGCCTCCGGCCTGTCCAAGGGCACGACCCTCCCGAACAAGAACCCGGGCCGCAACAACTACATGGGCAAGGACCTGGCGACCGGCGATTTCAATGGGGACGGCAAGCAGGACCTGGCCGTCATCAACGAATCCATGACCTACGTCTACCGCGGCCCGCTCAAGCGCTCCGGCACCACCGGCACCGTGACCAAGCTCGACAAGACGACGTCCTTCTACGCCTCGGCCCTGATCTCCGGCAAGGTCAACGGCGACAAGAAGACCGACCTCGCGATCATCGGCGACGTGGTCAGCTCCGCGAACATCGCGTCCGACGCCTGGTTCATCAAGGGTGGCGCGAGCTCGCTCACCCCGGGCAAGAGCCTGCGCCTGGAGTCCCAGTCCGGCAACGGCGGCAGCTCCGAGCGCGGCGGCGACGGTGTCATCGCCGACTTCGACAAGGACGGCTACGGCGACATCGCCATCGGCACCTCCCTCTACTCGAAGCACAAGGGCCGCGTCAGCGTCTGGTACGGCGCCTCCGGCGGCCCGTCACGAAGCGCCCGCCTCACCCAGTCGACGAGCGGCGTCGCCGGATCCCCGGAGAATGACGACGAGTTCGGCTCATCCGTCTCGGCGGGCGACGTCAACGGCGACGGCTACGCGGATCTCGCGGTCGGCGTGCGGGGCGAGGAGATCAACGGCCAGGGCCACGCGGGCGGCGTGCACGTCTTCAAGGGGCGGGCAAGCGGCCTGCCCGGTGCCGGTTCGCAGTGGTTCGCCCGCAACACCCCCGGCGTGCCGGGCCCGTTGGAGGCCGACGACCAGTTCGGTGGCCTGGTACGACTGCGCGACACGAACGGTGACGGAAAAGCCGACCTGCATGTGAGCGCCTTCGACTCTCTGCGGCTGCCCGGCTCAGCCGGCGGCATCACCACGGCGGGCGCGACGGAATACGACGCGGCGCCCATCGACAGCTTCTTGGAATAACCGACACGCCGAGCGTCAGAAACGCGCCGGTCCGCCGTTCGCCGCGACGGCATCACGCACCGCCCGGACGAACTCCTGGAGGCGCGGGGTGCCCGCGGCGGCCGTACGCGAGATGAGCGCGACATCGGCCGACGGAACGTCGTCCAGGGGTACGAAGACGATGTCCGGCCGTGAGTAGTACTTCTCCACGGACGCGACGACCGGCGACACCCCCTGCCCCGTGGCGACCAGCGTCATCATCTCCTGGAATCCGGCGACGGACCGGCCGCGGCGGATCGGGAGGCCGCTGGGTGTGCGGGGCGGGACGTGGAAGTCCCACCAGTAGGCGGGCGCGCCGTTGACGACGCCGAAGAAGGTCTCGCCCGCGCACTCTTCGAGGGACACGCTGCCGCGACCGGCGAAACGGTGGCCGAGGGGCACGGCGAGCATGCGGGCTTCGTTGATGACGACGGGCCCGACGGTGAGGTCCGGCTCCTCGACGGGCAGGCAGGTGAACAGCGCGTCGGCCTCGCCGCTCCGGAGCGCGCCGAGCGGATCGCCGAACTGGGTCTCCCGCATCCGGACGTCGCAGCGCGGGCAGCGCGCTCGGAACGTCTCCAGGATCGCGGAGGTCAGCGAGCCCGCGCCCGACCCGAGGAAGGCGACGGTCAGCTCGCCGTCGACACCGCGCGCCATGTCCTTGGCGCGGGCGACCGCGGCCTCCATCCTCAGGTGCAGCGGCGCCAGATCGTCGTACAGCTGACGGCCCAGCGGGGACATCTCCACCTTGCGGCTCGTGCGCTCGAAGAGCGGGGCGCCGATCTTGCGCTCCAGCTTCTTCACGGTCTGGCTGACGCGCGCCTGGGAGAGGAGGAGGCGCTCGGCGGTGCGGCCGAAGTGGAGTTCTTCGGCGAGCGTCAGAAAGGTCTCAAGCTCTTGCCGTTCCATTCTCCCCCGCCACCCACCCATCTCTGACCTGCATCTATAAGCCTGAGCGTGCCGATCGTTTCATGGATCGTCGTTGATCGGGGGGTGGTGGGGGCGGATCTTGGAGGAGTCCGGTCCACGGACGTCGTCACCTCTCTCCACTTCCTTCAACTCCCCGGAGATCCAGATGCTTTCGCGCACTCACACGCGTACTCACACGCGTACTCGTACTTCCGCTGTCACCGCCGCCGCTGCCGCTGTCGCGCTCGCCCTGACGGCCGGTCTCGCCGTCACGGGAGCCCACGCATCGGGCTCGAAGCCATCGCCGGGACCCGCCTGGACCGCCGCCTGGGCGGCTTCGCCGCAGCGGCCGAGTACCGGATTCAAGCCGAACTGGTCGGAGGACGGATTCTCGGGCCAGACCCTGCGACAGGTCGTACGCGTCACGCAGGGCGGCGACAGAGCCCGCATACGGCTCTCCAACGCGTACGGCACATCGCCGCTGCACATCGCGGGCGCGACCCTCGCGCGTACGAAGAAGGGGGCCGCCGTCGAGGAGGGCTCGGTGCGGCGGCTCACGTTCGGGGGAAGACGGTCGGTATCGATCCCGGCGCACGGCCAACTCTCCAGCGACGAGGCGGGGTTGAATCTCAAGCCCTTCGAGTCGGTCACCGTCACCCTGCACCTCGCCCGCACCACGGGCCCGGCCACGTTCCACGCGCAGTCCTTCGCGACGAGCTACCGGGCGGAGGGTGACCATGTCGGGGACGCCGGGGCGGGGGCGTTCGACGCGTCGACGGAGTCCTGGTACTTCCTGTCGGGCGTGGACGTGAGTTCCGTGCGTGAGGTGAGTGGTGACCGCAGTTCCGTGCGTGATGAGAGTGGTGGCCGCGCTCGCCGGAACGACGGTGTCGTCCTCTTCGGCGACTCCATCACCGACGGTTTCGCCTCCTCCACCGACCTCGACCGCCGCTGGTCCGACGCCCTCGCCGAACGCCTCGCGAAGGCGGGCACGCCCCGCCCGGTGCTCAACGCCGGTATCGGCGGGAACCTCGTCCTCAACGACTCGGCCTGGTACGGCGAGAGGGGTACGGCCCGGTTCGGGCGGGACGCGTTGGACCTGCCGGGCGTGGGGACGGTCGTCGTCCTTGAGGGCCTGAACGACATCGGCTTCAGCGAGAGCGATACGCCCACGTACAAGCCCGCGCCGAAGGTGAGCGCGGCCGAACTCATCGCGGGTCACAGGAAGTTGATCCGGGCCGCACATGCGAAGGGGGTCAAGGTGGTGGGGGCCACGTTGCTGCCGTTGGGGGGCTCTGATCACTATGGGGAGCGGGCGGCGAAGGTGAGCGACGAGTTCAACGAGTGGGTGCGGAACTCTGGGGAGTACGACGGGTACGTGGACTTCGACCGGGCTCTGGCGGACCCGGCCGACGGGGAGCGGATCGCGCCGGAGTTCGACAGCGGGGATCACCTGCATCCGAACGATGCGGGGTATCGGGCGATGGCCCGCGCGGTGGACCTCGAAACGCTTTGATCCTCAACCCCAGCCCCGCAGGGAACGCCTGAACCTCACACCCTCGGCGAGGCAATCGCCCGCGCAGCGACCACCTCCTGACGGAGCGGCTCCAGGACGCTCTCCTGGGGCCCGGTGGTGAACGAGGCCGGGACCTCCTCCAGGGTCTCCGAGTCCCGCAAGCCGTCCGCCAACTCCCGCAGTTGGCGGGCGATCTCCCCGACCTCCGTCAGCGTCGGCTCCCCCGCCCCGTGCCCGATCCGCACCCGCGCAGCGGTAGTCGCGTCCACGATCCGCTCCACCGCGATCACCAGAGGCCACCACGCCGCTGCCCGCGCCCCCATCGGCGGCGGTTCGGTCAGGGCACGCTGGAACTCCGTCCGGATGACGGACATGTCCCGGTACAGACCCCGCCGCATCCGCGCCCGCTCACCCGCGTCCACGGCCGTGCCGAACGCGCTCTCGACGTACGACGCCGTATCGGCGACCGCGTCCGCGAGCCGGTCACCGATCCGCGTGTGCCAGCTCTCCGGCCAGAGCAGGTACCCCGCCACCAGCGAGATCCCGCAGCCGATCAGGCTGTCGACCAGGCGCGGCACGACGAGTCCGAAGCCCTGGTGGTTCAGGACGTCGGAGAGGAGCAGGATCACCGGGGTGATCGCGGCCGTCTGGTAGCCGTAGCCCCGCGGTGTGAACGCCGGGATCAGCGCCGCGAGGACCATCATCACCGGCACGTCCCACCAGCCCCGGGGCACCTGCGACAGCACGGCCGCCGCCACCACGAGCCCGGCGGCCGTGCCGAGCGCCCGCAGCACCGCCCGCGAGAAGACCGAGCCGAAATCCGGCTTGAGGACGAACGTGACGGTGAGCGCCACCCAGTACGAGCGGGGCACGTCGATCAGAGATACCAGCGACTGCGCGATGCCGATGCAGAGCGCCAGCCGCAGGCCGTAGCGCCAGGACGCGCTCGACAGGATGACGTTGCGGGCCGCCCTGCGGGCCCGGACGCGCAGGGCGGCGGGTCGGCCCAGGCCGTCGTCGACATGCACGATGCCGTGCGGGTCGGAGTCGTTGAGGAGCTCGGCGACGTGCCGCAGGGCGTGGTCAACGGCGTCGGCCGAAGGGTCGGGGGGCGGGGGCAGGTCGGGGTCGGCGATCGGGGTCGCCGCGCGGCCCGCCACCGCGTCCGCGAGTCGCCGCACCTCCGCGGGGAACTCCGGCGGCATCGGAACTCCGCACTGGTGCGCGGCGGGCGCGGCCTCGATGACCGGCGTGATCGCGTTCAACTGGGCGACCAGGCGCACCAGATCGGGGTTGCGGCCGTGCGCGCGGGTGCGCCGGGCGAGGACGAGGTCGTACGACTGGTTCAGGGCTGTGGTGACGGCCGCGCGCGCGTCGTCGTACCGCTCGGTGCCCGCGGCTTCGAGCAGCGCGGCCACGCTGCGGTAGGTCGCCGCGACGGCGGCCCGCTCCGGGATGCCGGACCGCAGCGGCCAGGCGAGGAGGGCGAGGGTGAGGACGAGGAGGCCGCCGCCGGTCATCAGGGCGGGGGCCAGCCACCACGCGCCCGGCATCGGAAGCCCCGCACCCACCACGGAGTTGAGCAGCAGGAGCAGCCCTGACACGGACGCCACGGCGCCGATCGTGGACATCATCCCGGAGACGAGGGCGACGAGCGTGACCACGCCGACCGCGACCCAGCCGTGCCCGAAGACGAGCGAGCCGATGGTGACGCCGATCGCGCCGAAGAGCTGCGGGACCGCGATGTTGAGGATCCGCATGCGGTACGCGTCGGCGGTGTCGCCGATGACTCCGGAGAGGGCACCCATGGAGGCGAGCGCGCCGTACGCGGGCTGCCCCGCCGCGAGTCCCACGAGGAGGGGCAGCGCCAGGGCGATGGACGCGCGCGCCACCGCGGCCCACGGGATCGGCGCGGGCTGCGGCTTGAGTGTCCTGACCAGCCAGGGGGGTGGGGCGAGGGCGCTCAGGGAGCGAGGGCCCGGTGGTGCGGGTGAGTCGCGGCGGCGCATGCGGCCATTTTTACCGGTCCCCTCCGTGCAGCGTCAGATCCACCACCAGGGCCCGGTGGTCCGTGTCGCCGATCTCCAGGAAGCGGGCGTCGCGCGCCGAGAAGTCCGGGGTGGCGAGGACGTGGTCGATCTGGGTGCCCAGCGGTGACATCAGGTCGGCGGGCCAGCTGGGGGTGCGGGCGGACCCGGCGAGGCGGGCGGCGTCGCGTACGCCGCCGGTGTCCAGGATGTCGCGGAACGCCGCGTGGTCCTGGGTGGCGTTGAAGTCGCCCGCGATGATGGTGGACCGGTGCGCGCGCTTGCCCTTGGCGGCGTAGTCGCGGAGTTCGGCGAGTTCGGTGCGCCAGGTGCCGAGTTGCTTGGGCAGCGGCGGCATCGGGTGGGCGAGCTGGATGCGGACCTGGTGGCCGTCCTCAAGCTCGGCCACGGCGCCGGGCATGCCGAGCGTGCCCGCGAGGCCGCTCGCCTTCTTCAGGGGCAGCTTGCTGACGATCACCGAGCCCTCGGCGCCGCCTGCCTCGCTCGCGGTGCGGTACGGGTAGTCGGCGCGGGGCAGTTCGTCGCGCAGGGTGTCCGAGCAGGTGTAGTCGCACTCCGGGACGAAGAGGAGGTCGGGTTTCTCCTTGCGGACCGCCTTGAGCAGGCCGTGGGTGGCCTGGCCGAACTGCACGTTCGACGCCATGACGCGGATCTCGGCGACGGCGGGGCCTTCCGGGTCGTCCGTCTTGCCGTACGGCTCCAGGAACCAGGCGACGCCGCCGAGCACGATGACGCCCCAGACGAGGCCGACGCGCCAGCGGGCGAGCGCCGCGAGCAGAAGAGCGGCGACCGCCGGGGCGAGGAGGAACGGCAGGAAGGCGAGGATCTGCGGTACGGGGGTGAAGCCGTCGGAGTCGGCGACGCGGAAGCCGAGGATGGCGGACACGCCTGCAAGGAGGAGGGCGGCAAGCCATGCGGCGGGCCGTCGCCGGGGTCGCCTCTTCGCCTGCGGCTCGGGCCAGTCGTCCTGGGAGGCCGTCCTCGCTGCCGTTGCGCTGTCCAAGGCCGGCCTCTCCGCTCTGGGGTCTCTCCGTCTGGGGTCCGTGCGCGAATCTTCCCTCAGAGACGGCTTGAGCGGGGGGCAGGTTGCATTCCCCCTCGGCTTCCTCGACTTCCCACCCCGCAGTTCTCCTCAGTCCTCCTCAGTCCTCCTCAGACACCTCAGGCCCTCTAGTCCTCCTCAGACCCCTCAGTCCCCTCAGGCGCCGGACGCACCGGGGTTTTCGGCCGAAGTCGATGATGCCGGAGCCGGTGACGCCGAAGCCGGTGATCCGCGGCGTCCCAGCAGCCACGCGGCGAGCGCGACCGCGATCCCCACCCCCAGAATCACCCACGCAGCCACACTCAGCGACGACGTCAGCGCGTCGTACACCGCCTCGGCCGCCGGGCGGGAGACATCCTTCGGCAGATCGTCCAGGGTCAGGCCCCGGCCCACCGCGATCGCGACGGCGAGTACCGCACCGCCGAGGGCCGCACCGAGCGCCGTGCAGATGATCGCGCGGCGGCGGCGCACCGCCAGGAAGATGCCGGCCACGGCGAGGAGTACCGCGGCGACCGGGAGCCAGAGGCCCGCCACCTGGAGCATGTGGAATCCCTTCCCGAAGGGACCGAGGTCCGAGGACTGCATGAGCGTCACTTCGGTGTGCTCGACCGGGATGCGGTTCGCGAACGGCACGCCGTCGTCGGCCAGTTGCTTCTTGACCTGCTCGGTGATCGGCGCGAGGTCGATGGTGACGGCGCCCCCGTCGGCCTGGTCGGTGAGAGCGTCCTGCACCGCGGCGTGCGCCTCGCGGTTCGCCGACTTCCAGGCCGTCCTGAACGCCGCTGTCCCGGTGAAGGACCGCACCGCGTCCCGTACGAACGACTCGACCGTGCCCTGCAGCGGCCCGACGTCGATCTCCTTCATCACCCCGTCCGTGACCGCGTCGGCCACCGCGTCCCGCACCGCGGAGTCGGAGGCGAGCGGCGCCATCGTGGCGACGTACTGATCGGCGTCCTGGATCTCGTACTTCGCCCAGGTGGAGAGCGCGCCGAGCGGCACAAGGACGCAGGCGAGCACGAGCAGCAGGGCGGACAGCGGACGTCTGAGCATGAGCACGTCTCAAGCCGAAGCCCCGGTCACGCCGGGCGCGACCGGGACGAGTGCATATGGGGCAAGAAACTCCTACCTGCGGTTGAGGAACTCCAGCCTGCGGTTGAGGAGCCTCGTGGCTACTCGCGGCTGTAGAGCCGCACCGCTGCTTGCAGCCCTAGCTACTTGCGGTTGTAGAGCCGCATCGTCACCGGCCCGAACACCGCCACGAGCAGCACCACCCAGGCCAGCGCCCACGCGAGCGACGACCCCGGCGCCGTGCCCGCCATCAGCTCGCGGACCGCCGACGCGAGATGCGTGATGGGGTTGTTGTTGACGAAAGCTTGCAGCCAGCCCGGCATCGTCTCGGGCTTCACGAAGATGTCGCTCAGGAACGTCAGCGGGAAGATCACCATCATGCTGACCCCCATCACCGACTTCTCGGTGCGCAGCAGCAGACCGAACATCGTCCACACCCAGGAGAAGGCGAAGGAGAAGACGAGCAGGAGCAGTACGCCGCCCACCACGCCGAGTACGCCGCCGTCGGGGCGGAAGCCCAGGATGATGCCGACGGTCAGCATGACCACGGACGCGATCGCGTAGCGCAGGGCGTCGCCCAGGAGATAGCCGACCATCACCGACGGGCGCCAGATCGGCAGCGTACGGAAGCGGTCGAAGACGCCCTTCTCGATGTCGGTGTTGACCGAGACGCCCGTGTACATCGTGATCATGACGACGGACATCACGAGGATGCCGGGCAGCAGATACTGGATGTACTCGCGCGGCGATCCGGCGAGCGCGCCCCCGAAGAGGTACGTGTACATCAGCACCATCATGATCGGGAACGCCGTCACGTCGAAGAGCTGCTCCGGCACATGCTTGATCTTGAGCATGGCCCGCCAGCCGAACGTCAGGGACGCGGAGACCGCGCTGGGGCGCGGCGGCCGGTCACCGGCGATGAGCAGTTCGGCGAGGGACTCGGTCCTTACGGGCGCCAGGTCCTGGGCCTCGGATGTGGTGGTCGCGGTGCTCATGCCTCTGCCTCTTCCTTCGCCGTGTCCGCCGTGTCCGCCGTGTCCGTCGCGTCCGTCGCGTCCGTCGCGTCCGTCGCGTCCGTCGCGTCCGTCGCGTCCGTCGTGTCATGGGCCGGGGCGCCGGTCAGGGCGAGGAAGACCTCGTCCAGGCTGGGCTGGCCCAGGGAGAAGTTGTCGACGGTGATCCCGGCGCGGGCCAGCTCCGCCAGGGCCCGGGACGCCTTCTCGGCGGCGCCCACGCCGTCGCCCTCGCCCTCACCAACGCGCTCGCCGTTGCGCTCGCCGTTGCCGACGCGGGCGGTGAGAGCGACCGGATCGGGCTCCAGCTGGACCTCCGCGTCGAGCGCGAGCCGCAGCAGCGACGCGGCGTCGGCCCGCTGCCCCGGGTCCCGGAGCCGCACGTGCACCGAGCCCGCGCCGACCGACGACTTCAGCTCGCCCTTGGTGCCCTCGGCGATGACCTTGCCGTCGTCGATGACGGCGATGCGGGACGCGAGGTGGTCGGCCTCGTCCAGGTACTGCGTGGTCAACAGGACCGTCGTGCCGTGGGCGACGACCGCGCGGACGATGTCCCAGACCTGGTTGCGGCTGCGCGGGTCGAGGCCGGTCGTCGGTTCGTCGAGAAAGAGCAGGTCAGGGGTGTTGAGTATGGACGCGGCGATGTCGATGCGGCGGCGCATGCCGCCGGAGTAGTTCTTCACCTGACGGGCGGCGGCGCCGCTCAGCCCGAAGGCTTCGAGGAGCTGTCCGGCCCGTCCGTACGCCGCCTTCTTGCCGTGCCCGGTGAGGCGGGCGAGGAGCACCAGATTCTCGGTGCCCGTCAGGTCCTCGTCGACCGAGGCGTACTGACCGGTGAGGCTGACCCTGCCGCGTACGGCGTCGGCCTCGCGGACGACGTCGTGGCCGAAGACATGGGCGTCGCCGCCGTCCGGGCGCAGCAGGGTGGCGAGCATCTTCACGGTCGTGGTCTTGCCCGCGCCGTTCGGCCCGAGCAGGCCGTAGACCGTACCGGCCGGGACGGTGAGGTCCACGCCGTCGACGGCGCGGTTGTCGCCGAAGGTCTTCACCAGGCCCGCGGTCTCGATGGCCACACTGTTCATGTCGTACGCCCTCTCCACGTCAGTGGTTCATCACGAAGGCAGACCGCCCCTGAGGCACAAACTCATCGTCCGGTGGAGCGTTCGCCCGAACGGGTGTTTGCTAGAAGAGGGAAAAGGGGGAACGAGGAGGTCGATCATGCGGACCACTCCGGCCCTGAGAACCACTCCGGCCGCCCTGGGAACTCTCGCCGCCGCACTCATGACCGCGGGCGCGCTGTCCCTCGGAGGTGCCTCGCCGGCATCCGCCTCGGCGCCACCCACGCACAACGACCACGACGTGGTCTGGGGGACGATCGTCGCCCCCGTCGACCTGAAGATCCGGGACATGCCGTCCACCAGCGCCACGATCGTCGCGAAACTGCCCGCGGAGAGCCAGGACCGCGTCGAGTGCGAGACGCAGGGCACGAGTGTCTGGGGCGACACGACCTGGTACTGGCTCGGCGGGGTGCAGGGCTGGGCCAGCGCCGCGTACGTCGATGTCGGCGGGCAGCATGTGCCCAGCTGCGGGTCCGCGGATCCCTGCAAGGAGTACAAGCCGTGCTGGGACACGTGCCAGGGCGGCTACAACCGTTACCACTGAACCTGAAGGCCGGAACCCGGAACCCGGAACCCGGAACCTGAAAGCTGGAAGCTGGAAGCTGGAGGAACCGTCATGGCTCATGTGGCACCCACCTCATCAGCGCCCCGCGTGCTCGGCGGCTCCGCCGTCAGCAGGATCGCGACGGCCGCCGTGCTCCTCGGCCTCGTCTACGGCATCTGGGCGGCGGGAATGGCGCGCGACGCGGGGCCCATCACCACCGGCAACGTCCTGCTCGGCGTCGTGGCCGGAGTCGTCGTCGCCGCGGTCTTCATGGGCCTGCGCAGGATCGCTCCGGGGCTGCCGCGCGAGCTGCGCGCGGCGGCCTGGTCGGGCTTCGCCGGAATCGCGTTCGGCTACCTGTACAGCCTGAGCGACGCGACCGTCCTGCGGTCCACGATCATGGCGCTCGCGGTGGCGGCCGGGGTGTTCGCGGTGATGTTCTACCGCTACTACACGAGCGAGTGAAGGATCCCCGGCCCCTGAACACCACTGTGCCCGTCAGCGCCGAGCGCGCTGACGGGCACAGTGAGGGGAAGGCAGGTGAGGCAGGTGAGGCAGGTGAGGCAGGTGAGGCTCAGCCGACCTTCGCCTTCTCCGCTCTGTCCAGCTGCTTCATCGCCTTCGCGAGACCGTTGGCCCACAACTGGTTGACCTGGGCCTTCTCGTTCGCGTCCGGCTGCGAGTTGGTGCACGAGGTGCCGGGGCCGCCGCCGGACATCAGCTCACTGCACGGCCCTTCGTAGTGGTCCGGAAGGCCGAGGACGTGCCCCGTCTCGTGCGCCGTCACGCGCGTCGAGTCGTACTGCTGGTTCTGGGCGTAGTCCAGGAAGACGTACCCGTTGCCGTGGCCGTCCGTGCTCGCGTACGAGCCGCGCGAGTCGTTCCCCTCGCGGTACTCGAAGCTCGCACCGCTGCTCCCCGCCTGGAGCTTCACGTTGGACACCGCGCTGTTCCAGATGGAGGTGCTGCTGGCTATCTGCTGTGCGAAGGTCGGGGCACCGGAGGCGTCGTACACCACCGTGACCTGCTTCGTGCCGGGGTTGGCGGCACGCTTCTCGGCGACCGACTTCAGGACGGCCTCGAAGAACGCCTTGTTGGCCGCGGCTTCCTCGCCGGAACCCGCGTACTTGGCGTACGAGGCGGTGGTGGACGGCGCGGTGGGGGTCGCGGCCGTCGCGGTCGTCGAACCGAGGCCTGCGGCGGCAAGGCCGAGGACGGCGACGGCGGACAGGTAACGCTTGTTCATGTGGGGGGCTCCCTACTCGTTCTGTGAAAGGTGAACGGTTCGGTAACGGGAGTGTCGGGGAGCCGGGGGCGTCTGCGGATGATGGCAAGTCGCGATAGCGCCGAGCTATCACCCGCCCTCCGGCCCCCTCCCGGATGAGTTCTGGCCGACTCCCGGGCGAGCCCCGGCCGACTCCCGGACGACTCCCGGACGAGTCCCGGCCAACCTTCCGACCGGCTCCCCCTGTGCCCAAATCAGCCGGTTCCCATGGGGTTTGTGAGTCTGGTGCGCCGCCGCCCACCGCTCTACGCTCACAGCCATGGAGCTCGAGGTGAGGCACCTCCGCGCACTGTGCGCCATCGCCGATACCGGCAGCCTGCACAAGGCTGCACGTCAACTCGGCATGAGCCAACCCTCGTTGACGACTCAGCTGCGCCGCATCGAGCAGGAGATCGGCGGCCAGCTCTTCGCCCGCGAGCGCACCGGCTGCCGCCCGACCCCGCTCGGCCGCGTCGTCCTCAGCCGCGCCCGCCCCCTCGTCAGCGAGATGCGGGCGCTGGTCAGCGAGACCAAGGCCGCCGCCGCCCGCGCGTCCGAGGGCCCGCAGCTGCGCATCGGCTCCACGGCGAACGTCGCCATACCGGGCTGGCTGCGCCGCCTTCGCGTACGCCTGCCCGCCACCGAGACCTCGCTCCAGATGGACGTCTCCGCGAACGCGCTGCTGCGGATGGTCGCGGGCGGCCAGCTCGACGTCGCCTTCGTACACGAGGTGGAGGGGAGCCCGCTGCGGCTTCCGGAGGGGCTGCGGCGGCGCGTGCTTGTCGAGCGGGAGCCGCAGTTCGTCTTCCTCTCGGCCGACCACCCGGCGGCGGCACAGCCCGTCGTCCACCTCACCGACCTCGCCGCCGACCGCTGGATGGTGGACCCGACGGTGGACGGCGAGTGGGACGGGCTGCTCCGGGTCCTTCGCGCGGCCGGTCTCAACCCCCGTGTCCTGCACGGCGATTACCTCACCGCCTCCTCCCTCGTCGCCACCGGCGAGGTCGTCACGGTCTGCCAGCCGACCTCGCGCGCGCGACCCGACATGGTGGTCCGGCCATTGCACGGCGACCCGCTCGGCGTACGACTCCTCGTGGCCGCCCGTACGGAGAAGGCGCTCGACGCGGTGTACGGGGAACTGGAGGCCGCGTACTGGGAGGCGGCGCGCCAGGCGCCCGCGTACGGGGAGTGGCTCGCGGGGCAGGCGGCAGCGGCGTGATCCCAACGCAGGAGCGGCGGTAAGAAAGAGAATGAAGCACCCCCTTGGAGAGGGGGCGCCCCATCATTCAGGTACCGCTCAGACAGGTGCCACTCAGCCAGGCACCGCTCAGACGCCGATGTCGCTGCCGTCCTTGCGCCAGACGGAGATGACCGACGGACGGACGATCTTGCCCGGCCCGTCGGGCCACGCGCTCGCGGGCTTCTCGACGGACGCGCCGTCGACCTCGCCCGGGTGCTGCACGGAGACGAGCACGCGGCGGTCCTGGACCAGCGGACCGCAGGTCTCCGCGCCGGTCGGCATGGTCAGGAACTGCTTGAGCTCACCGCGCCGGTCGCCCTTGGTGGCGACGCCGAACAGGCCGTCATGCGAGCCGAGTTGGTTGCCGTCCGTCGAGATCCACAGGTTGCCGTGCGGGTCGAAGGCGACGTTGTCCGGGCAGGAGATCGGGCTGACCTTGTCCTTCGGGAAGCCCGCGAAGTACGTGGCCGGGTCCTCGGGGTCGCCCGCGACGAGGAAGAGCGACCAGGCGAAGGTGGTCGACTCAGGGCGGTTGCGGCGCTCGGTCAGTTCCAGGATCTGGCCGTGCTTGTTGAGGTTGCGCGGGTTGGCCTCGTCGGCAGCGGCCTTGCCCGCCTTGCCGCGGTCGGAGTTGTTCGTGAGCGCGACGTAGACCTTGCCGGTGTGCGGGGACGGCTCGATGTCCTCGGGGCGGTCCATCTTCGTGGCGCCGACCTTGTCACCGGCCTGGCGCGTGAAGACGTACACCTCTTCGGCGGTCATGCCGTCGACGTGCGAGACGGCGTGGCCCTTGGGGCCCGCCGTGGCGAGCGGGATCCAGACGCCGCTGCCGTCGAACTCACCGTCGGCGGGCAGCTTGCCGGTGCCGTCGATGTCACCCGCCGGGGAGTCGCCCGTCAGCTTGGCGACGTACAGCGTGCCCTCGTCGAGCAGCGTGAGGTTGTGCTGGTGCGCGGCGCGGGACGTGCCCTTGGCGACGCGCTTGCTGCTGACGAACTTGTAGAAGTAGTCGAACTTCTCGTCGTCGCCCATGTAGACCACGGGGCGGCCGTCGTGCGTGAGGCGCGGCTGCGCGGCCTCGTGCTTGAAGCGGCCGAGCGCGGTGCGCTTGCGCGGGGTCGAGTCGGGGTCGTAGGGGTCGAGTTCCACGACCCAGCCGAAGCGGTTGGCCTCGTTGGGCTCCTTGGCGAGGTCGAAGCGGTCGTCGAACCGCTCCCACTTGCGCTCGGATGCGGTGCCGATGACGCCGTAGCGCTTGAGGCGTGCGGCGGCGGTGGGGTCGGTGACCTTCTCCGCGTTGGCGAAGTACTGGTTGAAGTTCTCCTCGCCGTGCAGGGTCGTGCCCCACGGGGTGGTGCCGCCGGCGCAGTTGTTGAGGGTGCCGAGGACGGTGGTGCCGCGCGGGTCTGCCTTCGTACGGACGTACTCGCTGCCCGCGGCGGGCCCGGTGAGCCGGAACTCACTGGTGACGGTGAGGCGGCGGTTGAGCTGGTGGCGGCTGACGGCGCTCAGCCTGCCGCTCTTGCGCTCCTCCTCGACGACCACGACGGAGAGGCCGTGGGCGGCCCAGGCGATCTCGACCTGGTCGCGGGTGGGGTTCGCGGCGTCGTATCCCTTGAACATCAGAATTTCGTCGGTGTACTCGTGATTGGCCACGAGGACCTGGCGCCCGCGCTCGCGGTGCAGCGGCAGCAGGGAGAGGAAGTCGTTGTTGTACCCGAACTGTCCGGCCTGCGCCTTCGCGGTCTGCCTGTCCGGGTCGAAGGCGGGAGCGCCGCGGAGGATGGGCTCGCCCCAGCGGATGACGACGTTCTGGACGTAGCCGTCCGGGATCGTGACGGTGTCGGTGGTGTTGGGCGCGACGGGCGTGAAGCGGAGACCGCGCGCCCCTTTTTTGCTTTTGTGCGACGAGGGTTTCCGGGACCCGGACACGGCCCCGGCGGCGGCTTCGGCCTCCGGGGCGGCGGGGCCCGCGATGACGGCGCTGCCCGCGGCGGTGGCCACGGTCACGACCGCGGCGGCCCGCATCATCGAGCGGCGGCTGAGCGCACCGGCTATGACGTCGCCGACGTACTCGTTGTCGCTGGTGTTGGGCACCTCGTGGAAGCAGGCATCACCACAGCGGAACCGGCAGGTCATGGCGGAACGGCCGCCGCTCCCCTGATGCGAGGTGATGATCGGCAGCAGCTTGCGCACGGTTCCTCCGTTGTGTGGTCGTATCTCTCGGCGTGGCTTGTTTCCGCCGTGACGCTAGGCGCGGAGGTCGGCAGGGCGACGGCCTGAGAGTGAACGGGAGGTGAACCGGGAGCGCACATAGGGCAGTTGAGCTGCGGGTGCGCGGTAAGGGTGATCGTTGGGCGACCCTCACCAAGATCGCCTGTCGCGGCGGCTAACCTTACGTGTCCGCCCTGGCCAGGGGTTATCGGGAATCAACTCACGCGAAGGGGTGCACCCATGGGCATTCTGAGTGTCCTGCGGAACGCGTTCGGACGGTCGTCACGCAAGGGGAACCAGGCTCCGGAGCCTGAGTCAGTGTCCTCGGAGGCTCCGGAGTCCCCGGAAGCCACGGAGGCCACGGAGACTCCGAAGACTCCGGAGGCGAAGCCCGCCTCCGCGACCGTACCGGCGCCCTCGTCCGAGCGGGTGCCTCCGGCGGCTGAGCCGAAGGTGACGGTTCCGGGACCGTCGTCCGAACCTTCTCCTTCGGAGGTGGACGACCTCGTCGCGGCGGCGTTCGACCGCGACCGGGTGACGGTGCCATCACCTTCGCGGGAGCGGGATCCGGAGCCGGAGCCGGAGCCTGCGGCTGAGGCTGAGCCCACGCCTGAGCCTGCGGCTGAGGCTGAAGCTGAACCCGCGGCTGAGCCTCAGCCTACGGCTGAAGCTGAGCCCGCAGCTGAGCCTGCGCCCACGACTGAAGCGGACGCCGTCCCCCCGAAGCCGAAGCCGGAGCCCGAGCCGACAGCGGCTGCCGAAGCTGCGACCGAGGCCCCCGAGCCGGAGCCGGCGAAGGAGGCCGCTGCCCCCGCCCCTGAGCCGGAAGAGGCGCCCGCCGCCGCTGCGTCCCCTTCCGAGGCCGGGCCAGACGAGCCCGCCACCGCCGTCTCCCCCTCCGAGGCCAGGCCAGACGAGCCCGCCGCCGCTGTGGGCAATCGTCCCGCTGGGCGGGACGGGTGGGCACAGCCCTCGACGCCGGGTGCCGATGGAGAAGCGGAAGCCGCAGCATCCCCGGCGGAGCCGGACGCGCCGGATACCGCTGAAGAGGCCGAAGCGCCCATGCCCTCGGCGGAGCCGGAAACCCCCATCGCCCCCGCAGAAGCAGAAGCAGAAGCAGAAGCCCCCGTCGCCCCGGCAGAGGCGGAAGCCCTCGCCACCCCGGCGGAGCCGGAGACTCCCGTAGCCCCGGCAGAGGCAGAAGCCCCCGCACCCCCGGCGGAGCCAAATGCCGCCCCGACCGAGCCGGACGCCACGGCCAAGGGCAAGCCCGCCCTCTCAGCAGCCAAGCTGAAGACCCGGGCCCCGGGCCTGGCCACCGCCTACAAGGCGGCAGGCGCAGCCCTCCAGGAGCGGGACCTCACCGGGGTCCGCGCCCCCGTATACCTCGTACTGGACCGCTCAGGATCCATGCGCTCGTACTACAAGGACGGCTCCGCCCAGAGCCTGGGCGAGCAGGTCCTCGCCCTGGCGGCGCACACGGACCCCGAGGCGACCGGCCCCTCCGTACACGTCGTCTTCTTCTCGACGGAGATCGACGGCACCGGCACCCTCACGCTCCCCGAGCACGAGGGCCGTATCGACGAGCTGCACGCGGCAGCGGGCCGCATGGGCCGTACCAGCTACCACCGCGCCATCGAAGAGGTCGTGACCCACTACGAGAAGTCGGAGCACAAGGGAAGCCCCGCCCTCGTCGTGTTCCAGACGGACGGCCCCCCGGACGCGAAGGGCCCCGCCAACCAGGCCCTCGCGGACGCGGCCAAGCACCCTCTCTTCTTCCAGTTCGTCGCGTTCGGCGAGCACGAGGCGAAGGGCTTCGACTACCTCCGCAAGCTGAAGGCGGAGAACGCCGCCTTCTTCCACGCGGGCCCGACCCCCCGCGAGCTCACGGACGCCGAGCTCTACGAGGGCCTGCTCGCGGCCTGGCGCCCGTAACCTCCACGGGGTGGGCCCTCTGGGGTCCACCCCCTGGAATCGAGGTGAATCGCCCGCTCCATGGCCGTTAGGATTTCGACCATGGCGGCCACTGGATCCGAGAAGCAGGGGACGAGCGAAGGCGCAAAGGCGTACTACGTATCGACCCCCATTTACTACGTCAACGACGCTCCTCACCTGGGCCACGCCTACACGACCGTTGCAGGGGACGTGCTCACGCGCTGGCACCGTCAGCGCGGCGAGAAGGTGTGGTACCTCACCGGCACGGACGAGCACGGTCAGAAGATCATGCGCACTGCCGAAGCGAACAACGTCACGCCACAGGAGTGGTGCGACAAGCTCGTGGATGAGGCCTGGCGGCCCCTCTGGGAGCACCTGAACATCGCGAACGACGACTTCATCCGCACGACGGAGAAGCGCCACACGGACCGCGTGCAGGAGTTCGTCCAGGATCTCCACGACAAGGGCGAGATCTACAAGGGCGGCTACGAAGGCCCGTACTGCGTGGGCTGCGAGGAGTACAAACTCCCCGGCGACCTGATCGACGGTGCGGACGACGGCGAGTTCGCGGGCCAGAAGCTCTGCCCCATCCACAAGAAGCCGGTGGAACTCCTCAAGGAGGAGAACTACTTCTTCAAGCTGAGCGAGTACGGCCCCAAGCTCCTCGAGCACTACGCGGCCAACCCCGACTTCATCCAGCCGGAGTCGGCGCGCAACGAGGTCGTGAACTTCGTCAAGCAGGGTCTGCAGGACCTCTCCATCTCGCGCTCGACGTTCGACTGGGGCGTCAAGGTCCCGTGGGACGACAAGCACGTCATCTACGTCTGGGTCGACGCGCTCCTCAACTACGCCACGGCCGTCGGCTATGGAGCGGACGAGGAGAAGTTCAAGACAACTTTCCCCGCCGACGTCCACCTCGTCGGCAAGGACATCCTCCGCTTCCACGCGGTCATCTGGCCCGCGATGCTGATGGCGCAGGGCCTCCCGCTGCCGGGCCGTATCGCGGCGAACGGCTGGCTGATGGTCGGCGGCGAGAAGATGTCGAAGTCGAACCTGACGGGCATCAAGCCGCAGGACCTCACGTCGCACTTCGGCGTGGACGCGTACCGCTGGTACTTCCTGCGGGCCATCGCGTTCGGCCAGGACGGCTCGTTCTCCTGGGAGGACTTCTCCGCCCGCTACACGAGCGAGCTGGCGAACGACTACGGAAACCTCGCCTCGCGCGTGGCGGCCATGGTCGGCAAGTACTTCGGCGGCGCGCTTCCCGAGGCGACGTCGTCCGGTGCCGCGGAGCAGGCGGTCCAGGAAGGTCTGGCCAAGGCGGTCGCGACGGCCGACCTGAAGATCGGCGAGGAGCTGGACTTCCAGGCCGGCATCCTGGCGGTCTTCGCCTTCGTCAAGCAGGTCAACGGCTACATCACGGAGCAGGAGCCGTGGAAGGTGGCCAAGGACGAGTCCCCTGAGGGCAAGGCCCGCCTGGCGACGATCCTCTACACGGCGGCGGATTCGCTGCGCGCGGTGGCCGTCCTGCTGAACTCGATCATGCCGGAGACCTCGCAGAAGCTGTGGGACTCCCTCGGCGCGGAGGCCTTGCTCGGCGCGCTCGCCGAGCAGAAGGTCCAGGACGCGGGTACGTGGGGGCAGCTGCCGGTGGGGGCGACGGTGACGAAGGGTGCGGTGCTGTTCCCGCGCCTGGAGGAGCCGAAGCAGTCGTAAGCAGTCGCAAGCAGTTGTAAACAGCTGTAAGCGGCTGTAAGCGGCTGCAATCGGTCGACGCATCGACTTTCAACTGCACCGAACTGGACTGAACTGCACTGAACCACGCTGAACCACGCTGAACCACGCTGAAGGGGCTCGCGATTCATCTCGCGGGCCCCTTCTTCTTGCCCAACTTGGCTGATTCATGCGGGTCAAATAGCGATACCGATCACATTCGACCAGAACTCACGTCGTCTTCACATCTTCGTACGTACGCTTCACTCTATGACCACGACTCCCGACACCCCGGACCGGCCGCGCTCAGCGGCCGAGGTGAACGAGGAGATACGCGCGCTCTGGCTTCGTACGGGCGGGTATCTGCGCCCTGAGCAACACCTTGAGTACGAGAAGCTCGTGGCGGAGTGGGCCGAGGCGACGTCAGCCGCGGCAACACACTCCCCGGCCGCGTGACCTGCACCCCACGCCCGACCGCAGCGACCTCACCCTCGTACGACCCCACGACCGACCGCAGCGACCTCACCCTCGTACGACCCCACGAGCCGCGCCAGCTGACGCCCCACCGCCCGTAGCGGCTCCTCGCTGCGGGTGACCTGGGCGGTGACCTCGGCCCCCTCAAGGGCGCTGATCACCGTGGTCGCCAACTCCCGCGCGTCCCCCGCGGCGAAGCCGGACCCGAGCAGCTTCTCCTCGACGAGCCGCTCCCAACTCCTCAGCGCGGCAGCACACACCCGCTGGATCTCGGAGTCATCCGCGCCCAACGTCTCCAGGGCCGCGGCGGTGACGGGACACCCATCGACCCACCCGGACTCCCGCAGCCCCACGGCGAGTTCCGCGACGCAGGCCTGGATCGCGGTGCCCGGGTCGTCGGCGGCAGCGAGTCCGTCCCTCAGCACCTCGGCGAACTCCTCACCGCTGTACGTGATCGCGGCCACGGCGACGGCCTCCTTCCCGCCAGGGAAGAAGTGGTAGACGGAGCCGAGCGTGGCCTCCGCGTCCTTCGCGATCTGCTTGATGCCGGTGCCGACATACCCCTGCCGCTGCAGCAGCCGTGCGGCGGCGATGACGATGCGGTCGCGGGTTCCACGGGTTTCGCGGGTTCCATCGGTTCCACGGGTTCCGACGGCGTTGGTCTGAGCCATGGAGCGCAGCCTACCTCCCGGACTAATTAGAGCGCTCGTTCCAGAGCCGTGCTACGTTTCCGGCAAGCACTAGATAGAGCGCTCGTTCTAGTAACCGGATCCGGCCCACCTGGAGACGCTCCATGACCACGACCACCCCAACTACTTCCGCCACTTCCACCACTTCCGCCGCTACTGCCCCCTCCCGCACCTCCCCCACCTCCCCCACCCCCCTCACCCTCATCGGCCTGGGCCCCATGGGTCACGCGATGGCGACGACGCTGCTCGACAAGGGCCACCAGGTCACGCTCTGGAACCGCACCGCGTCCCGCGCGGACGACCTGGTGGAGCGGGGCGCGATTCTCGCCACCACCCCCGAGGAGGCGGTGGCCGCCAACGAGCTGGTGATCCTGAGCCTCACGGACTACGACGCGGTGTACGAGGTCCTCGAACCGGCAACAGCCGCGCTGCCCGGCCGCGTCATCGTCAACCTCAGCTCGGACACCCCGAAGAAGGCCCGCGAGGCAGCGGCCTGGGCCGCCCGGCACGGCGCCGCCCACCTCACCGGAGGCGTGCTCGTCCCGCCGAACGGCATCGGGAAGCCGGAGGCCTCGACGTTCTACAGCGGCCCGCGCGAGGCGTACGACAAACACCGAGCGACGCTTGAGGTACTGACGGGCGAGACGGACTACCGGGGCGAGGACGCGGGCCTGGCGGCGCTGATGTACCAGCTCAACATGGTCATCTTCTGGACGAGCGTCTCCAGCTACTGGTACGCGGTCGCCCTCGCGAAGGCCAACGGCCTGTCGGCGACGGACATCCTCCCGTACGCCTCCCTGAACATGACCGGGATGCCGGAGTTCCTGTCCTTCTACTCGTCACGCATCGACGCGGGCAACCACGAGGGTGACGTGGACCGCCTCGCCATGGGCCTGGCCAGCATGGAGCACGTGGTGGACACCCACACCGACTCGGGCGTGGACGCGGCGCTGCCGTCCGCGGTGGCGGACCTGTTCCGGCGCGGGATGGAGGCGGGACACGCGGCGGACAGCTTCTCCAGCATCGTGGGGCTGCTGGGCGCGGCAGCCCCTCGAAACAGCTGACACCGCGATACGACCTCCCTCCCCCTCACCCCCTCCCTCCCTCCCACTCACCCCCCCCTCTGTGTTCGAGGCCGACTACCTCACTGTCGAGCATGCGTAAATCTACGTTGGCGGGAGTAGACATTGGTTGATGGTCTGGCTATGGTTTCTCTTGTAGCCGAGATCGAGCAGGGCCCGGCAGGAACGAACTGCCGGGCAGCAGTATCCGCAAGTGCAGTTCGCAGGACGGTGCGGTGGTGGAGTTTCGAAGCCAGGGTTGTCGCAGGACGGCGACGGGACTGACGACCGGACCGGGTGGCCCGCAGTGATCAGGGGCCGCCATGAGCAGCGCCGCAGTACGCACAATTGCAGTACGCAGTACGCAGTCCCGTAAGTGAGCAAGTGATCCAAGAGGGAAGAACGGAGGAGCCAGGCGCCATCAGGATCGCCCGGGCGGAATTCTTGAGTCCGGGTACCGCAGGACATCGATAGTGAGGTGGTCTCCGGTCAAGCAACCGCGATCCCCGCAATCCCGACGCCTTCCAGGTCGGGCCGGCGGAAACAGAAGGCCGACGCAGTATCAGAGTCGGCAGATGGTGTAGCAGTTCCTTCGGGGCCCGGGTGCCATACAGCACCCGGGCCCCTCCATGCGTGTTCGCGCCCCCGAGCCGAAGGCGGCTGTCAGTCACGAGCTGAAGGCGGCGACTGTCAGTGCGGACCGCCAGACTCGCGCACATGACGGAAAACGGCAGCGATCCGATCTCGCCCACTCCCCAGCATTACGCACCCCGTTGGAGCAACGACACCCGCGAGCCCCCGCCGAACACGGGCGACGAACGCGAGGCGTTGACGACGTCCCTGGACTGGCACCGAGCGACGTTCGAGCTGAAGTGTGCGGGCCTGACGCAGGAGCAGCTGTCGGAGCGCGCGGCGCCTCCGTCCGGGTTGTCGCTGCACGGCCTGGTCCGGCACCTGGCGGGAGTGGAGCGCTGGTGGTTCCGCATCCAACTGACGGGTGAGAAGGTCCCGTTGCTGTACTACTCCGACGAGGACCCGAACCAGGACTTCGACACGCTGACCGGCGACGCGGGGGAGGCGTTCGCGGTGTGGCACGAGGAGTGCGAGCGCTCGCGCCGGATCGTGGCGGCGGCGGAATCCCTGGACGTGACGGGCATCCGCAGAGCGACAGGTGAGCCGATCTCTCTCCGCAGAATCCTGATCAACATGATCGCGGAGTACGCGCGGCACAACGGGCACGCGGATCTGCTGAGGGAGCGGATCGACGGCACGACGGGGATGTAGGCGGCTCGGCGGCTCTCGGCAGCTCCCGCCTTGAACATGCAGGCAAATGCCTGCATGATGGAAGGGTGAGTACGAGCAGGAGCCCGAACCCCGAGGTGGCCGGCGGGGTCGACAAGGTCTTCAAGGCCTTGGCCGACCCGACCCGCCGCTACCTCCTGGACCAGTTGCACGCCCACAACGGCCAGACGCTGGGCGAGCTGGCCGAGCGCGTGTCGATGACGCGCCAGTCGGCGACCCAGCATCTGGCCCTCCTGGAGGCCGCGAACCTGGTCAGCACCGTGCGGCGAGGACGCGAAAAGCTCCACTTCCTGAATCCCGTGCCCCTGCACGAGATCCAGGAACGATGGATCGACAAGTTCGAGGACCCACGTCTACGAGCACTCAGCACCCTGAAACAACAGGCGGAGGCCGCCATGACCACGAACCCGACGCACCCAACGAAGCCGACGTACGTCTACGTCACCTACATCGAGAGCACCCCGGAGAAGGTCTGGCACGCCCTGACCGACGCGGAACTGACGGCGGCGTACTGGGGCCACGCGAACGTCTCCGACTGGCAGCAGGGTTCGACCTGGGAGCATCAGCGGACGGACGGCTCGGGCATCGCGGACGTGGCGGGCAAGGTGGTGGAGGCGACGCCGCCGAAGCGCCTGGTGACGACATGGGCGTACCCCTCTGCCTCCTCGAACTCGGCCTCCGCCTCCGCCTCCGCCTCCGCCGAACCCTCCCAGGTCACGTGCGACATCGAGCCGTATGGCGGGATCGTGCGCCTGACGGTGACCCACGAGAACCTCGCGGACGAGAAGGAGCGGAACGACGTGGGTTCGGGCTGGCCCGCGGTCCTCTCCAACCTCAAGTCCCTCCTGGAGACGGGCTCCCCCCTCCCGGAGAAACCGTGGCTGGTCCCCGACCACTGACCGGCCCGCGACTTCGCCCCGCACCGCCTGCACACCGAGCGTGGCCGTAGCGGTCGCGCTGTGCGGGCGGCGATTGCAGAAAAGTCCCGCGATACGAGCCGAAAAAGGCAGGATCGGCGGGACTTTTTTGAGATCTGTGCGGGTGCTTGGTTTTGTGACGGGGGGGGAGGGCTGACGCGGGCGGGGGTCAGGCCCTCCGGGCCTGCACGTGGCGTATGAGCGCCGCGAGGCCCTCCGGGGAGGCCTTCAACACCTGGGAGGGGGCGTCGCTCTCGCGGAGGAGCAGCGCGCCCCTAGGGGAGGCCAGTTCTACACAGTTACTGCCGTCGCTACCACTGGAGAACGACGACTTCTGCCACTGGACCACGTCTCACAGCTCCTTCGCCAGGCGGTGGTTATAGTCTCGCGGCCCAGCGGGCTCAAGGGCTACCGCCTCCACACGGCACCCCTGCGAGCGACCGACAAGGAGTCCGCCGAGTACTACGGCGACCTCGTGGATGTCGGCCTGGGAGACACCCCGGCCGCGCCGGAACCCAGTGAGTAACCGCGCCTTCGTCATCAGCGATGTGAACGACCTGTCCGTCGCGGAAGAAGGCTGACCACATCCCCAGCGGGCCCCTCCCGGCGACGGCCCGGAACCGAATGGCTCCGGGGCCCCCGCCATTCCACCCGCCCCGCTGCTACGTCCCGTCCTCCGTCTCGTCCGGGTCCACCCCCATGGTGATCGACCCGATGACACCCTTCTCGATGTGCCCCTTGCGGTACTTCAGTTTCAGGAGGCCGTCCTGTGTGCCGCCGCCTCCGTAGATCGTGTCCTCTTCCAGCGTCGTGCGTGTCGTCGTGCTCGTGGAGTACGGCGTCACCTCCGCCGATGCGAGTACCGCCGTCTCCGCGAAGAAGAACTGGCCCGTGTGGCAGGCGTGGCCGCCCTCGTAGCCGGTGTCGGTCATCTTGCCGTCCACGTGGACCTTGGTGTGGATGTGCACGGCACGGCCCTGGTACCAGCCGGGGAAGACGGTGCGGAACTCCACGTAGCCGTGCTTGTCCGTCAGCTGCGTGCCCCGCAGATAGCGCTCGTCGTCCGTGGGCTCCTGGTGGCCACCGCCGCCACCCGGTCCGCCCGGGTCGCCGGACGGCGGGGGCCCGGTCGGTGCGCCCGTCGGCGGAGTGCCGCCCCCGCCCCCGCCCCCGCTCATCGACTCGTACCCCGAGTAGATCCCCAGCGCGTCGCAGTGCCAGATGTCCACGGCCGCCCGCTTCAGCGGCTTGCACGTGTCGGCGTCGATCACCTTGAGGCGCAGGGTGAAGGGGATGCCCTCCCTGTCCTCGGTGATGTCCTTCCGGATCTTGTCGGCGTCTATGTAGTACGGGCCCTCGGTCGTCTCGCCGGTCAGGCGGTAGCAGGTCCCCGCGGACGAGGCGTCGGAGGTGGCGGAGTCGTCCGAAGCCCCCTCCGGCGACGCCGACGCGCTCGCCGCCACCGCGCCGCCCACGCCGACCGCCGCCACCGCTGCCCCGGTCGTGAGCAAGACCTTACGGCGCGTCAAGTCCCGTTTGTGGGCGGGACCTTGGGGTTTCTCCGGGTGCGTATCGCTCTTCTCTGTCATGCCCCGGACGCTAGGCAGTCCGCCTGTCAGGAACATGTGCGTCGACTGTGCCCACGCACAGCAAAAAGGGCCCGGAATCAACTTGATTCCGGGCCCGACTCGCCTACTGACGAAGGAACTCGACGGGACTCGACGGGACCCGACGAGACCCGACGGGACTACTTGTCCGTCTCGCCCTTGCCGGAGGCGACCGGCTTGCGCAGCGTGAGGTTCAGCTCGCGCAGTCGGCTCTCCTCCAGCTCGGAGGGCGCGCCCATCATCAGGTCCTGCGCGTTGCCGTTCAGCGGGAACGCGATCGTCTCGCGGATGTTCGGCTCGTCCGCGAGGAGCATGACGATGCGGTCGACGCCGGGGGCGATGCCGCCGTGCGGCGGGGCGCCGAGGCGGAAGGCGCGGAGCATGCCCGCGAACTCCCGCTCCACCGTCTCGGCTTCGTAGCCCGCGATCCCGAAGGCCTTGAGCATGACCTCGGGCTCGTGGTTACGGATGGCGCCGGACGACAGCTCGATGCCGTTGCAGACGATGTCGTACTGCCAGGCGAGGATGTCGAGGGGGTCCTTCTCCTCCAGGTCCTTCATGCCGCCCTGCGGCATCGAGAAGGGGTTGTGGGAGAAGTCGATCTTGCCGGTGTCCTCGTCCTTCTCGTACATCGGGAAGTCGACGATCCAGCAGAAGCGGAAGACGCCCTCTTCGAAGTGCCCGGCGCGCTTGGCGGCCTCGACGCGCACCGCGCTCATGATCTTCGAGACCTCGTCGAACTCGCCCGCGCCGAAGAAGACCGCGTGCCCGGGGGCGAGGGAGAGGCGCTTCGTGAGCTCCTCTACGTTCGCCTCCGTCAGGAACTTCGCGATCGGACCCGTCAGCGAACCGTCCTCGGCGACGCGCACCCAGGCCAGGCCCTTCGCGCCCTGCTCGACCGCGTAGTCACCGAGGCCGTCGAAGAACTTGCGGGACTGCGACGCCGTGTCCGGCACCGGAAGGGCGCGCACGTGCTTGCCCGCGAACGCCTTGAACTCGGAGTCCGCGAAGATGTCCGTGATGTCGCTCAGTTCGAGCTTCGCGCGCAGGTCCGGCTTGTCGTTGCCGTACTTCAGCATCGACTCGCGGAACGGGATGCGGGGGAACGGAGACGTGACCTCGCGGCCACCGCCGTACTCCGTGAAGATCTCCGTCATCAGCTTCTCGATGGGCTGGAAGACGTCTTCCTGCTCCACGAAGCTCATCTCGACGTCGAGCTGGTAGAACTCGCCCGGCGAACGGTCCGCGCGGGCGTCCTCGTCGCGGAAGCACGGCGCGATCTGGAAGTAGCGGTCGAAGCCCGAGATCATGAGCAGCTGCTTGAACTGCTGCGGGGCCTGCGGCAGGGCGTAGAACTTGCCCGGGTTCAGGCGGGACGGCACGACGAAGTCGCGGGCGCCCTCGGGGGACGTCGCGGCGAGGATCGGCGTCGCCATCTCGTTGAAGCCGAGGGCCACCATCTTCGAGCGGATCGAGGCGATGACGGACGAGCGCAGCATGATGTTGCGGTGCATGCGCTCGCGGCGCAGGTCGAGGAAGCGGTACTCAAGGCGCCGCTCCTCGTTCACGCCGTCGTCCGCGTTGATCGTGAACGGGATCTGCTGGGCGGCGCCGAGCACCTCGACCTCGGCGGCCTCGATCTCGATCTCGCCGGTGGGCAGCTCGGGGTTCACGTTCTCCGTGCCGCGCGAGACGACCTTGCCGTCGATACGGACGACCGTCTCCTTGGAGAGCTTGTCGAGCGTCTCGGCGGCGGACGTGCCGGGGCGGGCCACCAGCTGCGTGATCCCGTAGTGGTCGCGCAGATCGATGAAGAGGATGCCGCCCAGGTCTCGGCGATTGTGCAGCCAGCCGCTCAGCCGGACGTCGGAGCCGACGTCAGAGGCGCGGAGCTCGCCGCAGGTGTGGGACCTGTACCGATGCATCTTCGTTCATCCAGTCTTCGCGTATAGGGGTTCGCGTATAGGGGAGAGAGCAGGCAGGGCTCAAGGCTACCGTCCGGGCGGAGATCGCTTTCCGGATTAACGACCGGGCCACCCCCCGGGCCACCCTCGGACCAACCCCGGACCAACCCCGGACCACCCTCGGACCGCTCTCCAGGCATCCCAGGGGCCGCCCTCTGACTCCTTGGGTTGCGCCGATTCCGCTCAGGCGGCGCCGCGGGCCTTGCGTCGGCGTACCGCGACGGTGATACCGCCACCAGCGACGATCAGCGCGGCAGCCGCACCGGTGATCGCCGCGGTGTTGTCGTTCGTACCGGTGTCGGCGAGGTCGGAGCTCCGGGCCGCGGTTGGCCGGGCGCTGTTGGTCTTCATGGTCTTGTCGATCCAGCCCGTGTAGGCGGGCGCGCTGGTGTAGAGGCCGGGGCCCTGCGAGCACGGCACCTTCGGGGCACCAGGTCCCGAGGTCGCCCCGATCAGCTCCCAGCGGCCGTCCCGGCCCTTTTGGACCTGCGGTCCGCCGGAGTCCCCGAAGCACGCCATGGCCTTGGGCACGGTGGTGATGGTGCACAGCCTGGTCCGGTCCGCGTAGCCGGGCGCGCACTCGGACTCGGCGCCCCTGCGGGTGTTCAGCTCCTGCAACCGGTCGGCAAACGCGAACTTGGCGTCGACGGTGGTGCCGAAGCCCAGGATCCGGGTCGGCGTGCCGGGCCGTCCGGCCTGCTCGGCGATCTTGATGGGTTGCTGGGTGACCGGGCGGTCCAGGCGTATCAGCGCGATGTCGTTCTTGTTGGCGGCCTTGTTGTCGCCGTTCACATAGCCGGGGTGGACGAAGGTCCGGTCCATCTTCCGGACAGTGCCACCGGACTTGCGGTGGTCGCTGCCGACGCGCACGGTGCCCTCCAGTTCGAGGCCGTCGCCCTGCACGCAGTGTGCGGCCGTCAGCACCCACTGCTGATCGACCAGCGACGCCCCGCACGTCCCGTCGTTCAGACCCAGCTCGGGGGCCGACTCCGGGATGGTCGCCATGAACGGGTACCTCTCGGTGGAGTCCGATCCGTTGACGATGGCGTCGGCGCTGCCGACCATGACGGTGGCGCAGGCCGCGGCGGCCAGAGCGCCGACGACAGCGGTGCGGGTAGTGCGGGCGGTACGGCGGCGCAGCGGCTTGGAGCTGAACACAGGACGTTCCTTTTCTTGCATGGTGAATCCGTATGCGTTCAGCCTTGTTGTTCGGGGCCTGCCGGACCATCCGGGCAACGGGCCGGTCGATGATGTGGCTAGCCCCCCTATGTACTGCGGAAAGCTCGTGTACTGGGGAAAGCTCGCAGCTGTACTGGGAAAGCTCGCGGCCCGGAGCGTGGCTGCTGCCCGGCAGAGGAAAACCAGTCCCCCCGGGCAGAGCGCCCGCTCCACATACGGACCGGACGCGGCCCGGCCCCACCGCCCGCGTCTGGCACTGGTTCGCGCTCCCCGCCACCCCGGCGGTGGCGACTTGCCCCCCGATCTTCCTAAAGTGGGTCAATGCGCAACGACGATCCCTTGCAAGAGGCGGGGGACGCACCCCTGCCTCCCGTACGGGACGTCCTGGCCGCCATCGCGACCGGCCTGTGGCGCTGGGACAACGCGGCAGGCACCGTCACGCTCGACGCCGAGGCGGCCCGGCTCCTCGGGCTTCCCCCGCACGCCCAGGCCCTCACCGAGGCGGGCGTGCGCTCCCGCTTCCACCCCGTCGACTGGAACGAGATCGACGGCATCGTCCAGCTCGCCGTCGCCGAGGGCACCCTGGCCGAGGCCCGCCTGCGGATCATGGACGACCAGGGCCGGGTGCTCCGCATCGTGCGCAGCCGCTCCAAGCCCGTCATCGACGAGGCCACACACTCGTACGAGCTCATCGGCACCCTGCAAGAGGTCACCGAACCCTCGCCGGGCGCCGCCGCGCGCACCCCGGTCACCGGTGACTGGCGGCGCTCCCGCGAGGCGTTCCTGCTCGACGCCGGGCGTGCGCTCGCCGAGGCGCGGTCGACCGAGGAGGTCCTTCGCGTCGCCAGTGGGCTCTCCATGCCGGGGTTCTCGCCGGACGGGCTCGGTGTCTTCGGGGTCGAGGGCGACCGGCTGAAGATCATCGGGCATCACGGGCACAAGCCCGGCGACGACGTGCCCTTCTCCGCGATGCCCCTGGACACGGACTATCCGGCCGCCGAGGTGGTGCGCACGGGCCGCGCGGTCTACCTCTCGTCGCCCGACGAGTACCACCGCCGCTACCCCGCCACCTGGCCGCTCGCCCAGCCCTTCGACCGGAAGTCGTGGGCGTTCCTGCCACTGACCGTCGCGGGCCGCACGATGGGCGCGTGGCTGGCGGCCTTCGCCTATCCCGTCTCCTTCACGCCGGACGAGCGCTCCGTCCTGACGACGGTGGCCCGGATGCTGGCCCAGGCCCTGTCGCGGGCCGGGGTCGCCGAGTCGGAGCGGGAGCTGACGGAGGGGCTTCAGCGCTCGATGCTGCCGGTGCTCGGGCCGCGCATCCCCGGGATGGCCGTGGCCGCGCGGTATGTGCCGACCGGCGGCGGGCTCCAGGTGGGCGGCGACTGGTACGACATGATCCCGCTGCCCAACGGCCGCATCGCCTTCGTCATCGGCGACGTACAGGGGCACGACGTGCGCGCGGCGGGCCTGATGGGGCAGCTGCGGATCGCCCTGCGCGCGTACGCCTCCGAGGGCCACCGCCCTGACGCCGTGCTCTCCCGGGCGACGCGCTTCCTGTCGGGGATGACGGACGGCGTCACGATCGGGTCGGACGGCGGTGTCGGAGGCGACCCCGCCGACCCGCGCTTCGCGACCTGCCTCTACGTGGAGGCCGACCCCGTCACCGGCATCCTGGAGATCGCCCGCGCGGGCCACCCGGAGCCCGCGATACGGATGAGCGACGGAACGGTTCTGCTGCGCCCCACGGCGGGCGGCCTGCCGCTCGGCATCGACCCGGACGCGGACTACCCGACGACGCGCCTCGTCCTGGAGGCCGGCGAGACGATGCTGGTCTGCACCGACGGCCTGATCGAGACCGGCGGCCACGACCTGGACAGCGGCTGGAAGCGGATCCGCCAGATCCTGGAGGAGTACGGGGGCCACGGCGACGGCGACGGCGACGATGGTCTTGAGGAGCTGGCCGACACCCTCGTACAGGCCGTGCACGGGCCCTCCTCGCACCACACCACGGGCCCCCTCGTGGACCGGCGCGAGGACGACATCGCGGTCCTGCTCCTGCGCAGATACGGCCACCCCGCCCACCGCACGCCCGCCCGCCGCACCGTCCTGACGGTCGCGCAGGCCGAGCCGGAGCGCATCGCGGGGGCGCGGCGGCACATGCGGGAGCTGCTGCACGACTGGGCGGTCGCCGATCAGGTCGACTCGGCGGTCCTGATGGTCTCCGAGATGATCACGAACGTACTCGTGCACACGGACGGCGACGCCATGCTGGTCGCCGAGGTCACCGGGGAGCCGGGATCGCGCTGCCTGCGGGCCGAGGTCTCGGACGGCAGCGACGACCTGCCGCACAAGCGCCACCCCGGTGAACTCGCCTCGTCCGGGCGGGGGTTGGTGCTCATGGAGCTCCTCGCCGACGAGTGGGGGGTGGACCCCAAGGGCAAGGGCAAGAGCATCTGGTTCGAGCTCTACGAGGGGGAGAGCAGCCCGTCCGGCGATTGAGGACGAACTCGGCGAAGCCGGTGCTCAACGGCGCGCGAAACTACCCCGCACGTTCCGCACCCTCCACGCCCTCCGCACGTTCCGCGCCCACCGCGCCCTCCACGCCCACCGCACCCTCCGGATAACGCTCCCGCAGCTCCGAAATCACCCCGAACGCCGCCGCCGTCACCGGCACCGCGAGCAGCATCCCCAAAATCCCCGCCACGGACGCCCCCGCGGTGATCGCCAGCATGACGACCGCCGGATGCATCTGCACGGTCCGCGACTGGATCACCGGCTGGAGCACGTGCCCTTCGAGGACCTGCACGGCGAGTACGACGCCCAGCGCCCACAGCGCGATGATGAAACCGCGGTCGGCGAGCGCGACGAGGACGGCGACGGCGCCGGAGATGAAAGCACCCAGATAGGGGATGTAGGCGCCGATGAACACGAGTGCGCCGAGCCCCAGCGCCCCCGGCACCCCCAGGATCAGCAGCCCGATGGTGATGCAGACGGCGTCGATCAGGGCGATGAACGTGGTCCCGCGCATGAAGCCCTCGACGGCCTCGAAGGCACGTCTGCCCATCGCCTCGACGACGTCGGCGGTGCCGTGCGGGGCGAGCGAGCGCATGGAGCTCATGGCCCGGTCGGAGTCGCGCAGGAAGAAGAAGACGAGCAGCAGCGCGAGGACGGCCATGGCGGTCATCTCGCCGACGACGCTGAGCCCGCTGAGCACTCCGGAGGCCGCGGAGCCGCCGAACTTGCCGAGCAGTTCCTTGGCGTTGGACGCCATGTCGTCAAGGGAGGTGCCCGCCGCACCGAAGTGCTCGGACAGGTCGGTCGCGGCCTGCTTCAGGGAGGCGATGATCTGGTCGCCGGTGTCGATCAGGGCCTTGACCACGATGTACACCGCGCCGCCGACGACCGCGACGACGGCCGCGCAGGTCAGTCCCGCGGCCAGCGAGCGCTGCACCTTCATCTTCAGGAGCCATCGGTAGACGGGCCCGAGGAGCGCCGTGCCGAGGAGGGCGAGCAGGACCGGCGTGACGGCCGTCTTGAAGGTGACGAAAAGCCAGATCGCCACGGCGGCCACGCCGGCGACGAGCAGGAGGACGGCGCACCAGGCGGCGGTACGACGTACGGGCTCGGGCAGAAGGGTGCTCACCCTCCTACCCGAGCATGGCCTCACCGGCCCCGCACGTCGTGTACGCCCAACAGGCGCTCACATCCCGTGCGCCCCGCACGTCGTGTACGCCCAACAGGTAAGCCCAACAGGCGCTTACATGCCGTGCACGGCAGGAACCGTACCGAGCAGACCCTTCTGGAAGTCCTCGAACGCCTGCTGGAGCTCGGCCTGACTGTTCATCACGAACGGTCCGTAGTGCGCCATCGGCTCACGGATCGGCTGCCCGCCGAGCAGCACGACCTCCAGGTCGGGGGTGTTCCCGTCCTGCTTCTCGTCCGCGCGGACGGTCAGCGAGGAGCCGGAGCCGAAGACCGCCGTCTGGCCCTGGTGCACCGGACGGCGCTCGGCACCGACCGTGCCGCGTCCGGCGAGCACGTACGCAAGGCCGTTGAAGTCCTCGCGCCAGGGCAGCGTGACCTCGGCACCGGGGCGGACCGTCGCGTGGATCATCGTGATCGGTGTGTGCGTGATGCCGGGGCCCTCGTGCCCGTCGAGCTCACCGGCGATGACGCGCAGGAGCGCGCCGCCGTCGGGCGAGGTGAGGAGCTGCACCTGGCCGCCGCGGATGTCCTGGTAGCGGGGGTCCATCATCTTGTCCCGCGCGGGCAGGTTCACCCACAGCTGGAGGCCGTGGAAGAGGCCGCCGGACTGGACGAGGGACTCCGGCGGCGCCTCGATGTGCAGGAGGCCTGAGCCGGCGGTCATCCACTGGGTGTCGCCGTTCTGGATGGTGCCGCCGCCACCGTTCGAGTCCTGGTGCACGAAGGTTCCGTCGATCAGGTACGTGACGGTCTCGAAGCCGCGGTGCGGGTGCCAGGGAGTCCCCTTCGGCTCACCGGCTCCATAGTCCACCTCTCCCATCTGGTCCATCATGATGAACGGGTCGAGGTGCTTGTAGTTGATCCCCGCGAACGCCCGGCGCACCGGGAAGCCCTCGCCCTCGAAACCGCTGGGTGCGGTCGTCACGGCGAGCACGGGGCGGGCCACGGCGTCGGCGGACGCGGCCACACGGGGCAGGGTCAGCGGGTTCTCGACGGTCACAGCGGGCATGTCGGTGCCTCCTTCTTCGTACGTCCACTTTAGTTGAACGTAGAACTTCTTGCCACCGGGAACGCGAGACGCCCGGAGGTAATTCCCTCCGGGCGTCACAACGGCATCAGTGCGGGCAGTCGCTAGCCGTACATCCGGCGCATCGCGAAATCGACCATCTGTTCGACAGCCTTGGCATCGAAGACCATACGGTGCTCGCCCTCCATGTCGAGGACGAAGCCGTAGCCGGTGGGGAGCAGGTCGATGACCTCGGCGCCCGTGATCACGAAGTACTTGGACTCCTTGCCCGCGTACCGGCGCAGCTCCTTGAGCGACGTGAACATCGGGATCACGGGCTGCTGGGTGTTGTGCAGGGCGAGGAAGCCGGGGTTGTCGCCGCGCGGGCAGTAGACCTTCGAGGTGGCGAAGGCCTGCTGGAAGTCCTCTGCGGACATCGAACCCGTGGTGAAGGCGCGCACCGCGTCCGCGAGGGACGGGGGCGACGGCTCGGGATAGAGCGGGGGCTGCTGCTGGGCGTACCCGCCCGCGCCGCCCTGCATCTGCTGCGGCGGCGGCTGCGGCGGTGCGTAATTCTGCCCGGCGCCCGCTTGTTGGTCGTAGCCGTACATGGGGGCAAGCCTACCGAGGCCGGACGGGGCGCTGCTCACACTTGGGGGATCAGGGGTTGCGTCTTATTACCGGCGGGTAGCATTATCGGTAGCTACTAACTGGTACGTGGTTTTTTCGCTTACGCGGACCCGCTCACGCAGATCCGCTCACGCGGACCCGTTCACGCGGACCCGCTTACGCAGACCCGCTTACACAGACCCGCCTGACCTTTCCGCCTCCCCGAACCAACGGAGCCGTCGCCATGGGGCACTACAAGTCGAATCTCCGCGACATCGAGTTCAACCTCTTCGAGGTACTCGGCCGCGACAAGCTGTACGGCACCGGCCCGTTCGCGGAGATGGACGTCGACACCGCGAGGACCATCCTCGACGAACTGCGCCGCCTCGCCGAGAACGAGCTGGCCGAATCCTTCACGGACGCCGACCGCAACCCGCCGGTGTTCGACCCCGAGACCAACACCGCGCCGGTCCCGGCGTCCTTCAAGAAGAGCTACCAGGCCTTCATGGACTCCGACTACTGGCGCCTGGGCCTGCCCGAGGAGATCGGCGGCACGACCGCTCCCCGCTCCCTGATCTGGGGTTACGCGGAGCTCCTCCTCGGCGCCAACCCGGCGGTCTGGATGTACTCCTCCGGTCCGGCGTTCGCGGGCATCCTGCACGAAGAGGGCAACGAGGCGCAGAAGAAGGTCGCCTCGATCGCCGTCGACAGGCAGTGGGGCTCGACGATGGTCCTGACCGAGCCGGACGCCGGTTCGGACGTCGGCGCGGGCCGCACGAAGGCCGTGCAGCAGGACGACGGCTCCTGGCACATCGAGGGCGTGAAGCGCTTCATCACGTCCGGTGAGCACGACATGTCGGAGAACATCCTCCACTACGTCCTCGCCCGCCCCGAGGGCCACGGCCCCGGCACGAAGGGCCTCTCGCTCTTCCTGGTCCCCAAGTACGAGTTCGACTGGGAGACCGGCGAGCTGGGCGACCGCAACGGCGTCTACGCCACGAACGTCGAGCACAAGATGGGCCTCAAGGCGTCCAACACGTGCGAGATGACGTTCGGCGACCGCCACCCCGCCAAGGGCTGGCTGATCGGCGACAAGCACGACGGCATCCGCCAGATGTTCATGATCATCGAGTTCGCCCGCATGATGGTCGGCACGAAGGCCATCGCGACGCTCTCGACGGGTTACCTCAACGCCCTGGAGTACGCCAAGGAGCGCGTGCAGGGCCCGGACCTGGCCCAGTTCATGGACAAGACCGCGCCGAAGGTGACGATCACCCACCACCCGGACGTACGCCGTTCGCTGATGACGCAGAAGGCGTACGCGGAGGGCATGCGCGCCCTTGTCCTGCACACCGCCGCCGTCCAGGACGACATCCAGGTCAAGGAGGCGGCGGGCGAGGACGCGTCGGCGCTCATCGCCCTGAACGACCTCCTCCTGCCCATCGTGAAGGGCTACGGCTCGGAGAAGTCGTACGAGCAGCTGGCGCAGTCGCTCCAGACGTTCGGCGGCTCGGGGTACCTCCAGGAGTACCCGATCGAGCAGTACATCCGTGACGCCAAGATCGACACCCTCTACGAGGGCACGACGGCCATCCAGGGCCAGGACTACTTCTTCCGGAAGATCGTCCGTAACCAGGGTGCCGCGCTGAACGGCCTCGCCGAGGAGATCAAGAAGTTCCTCGCGGTCGACACGGGCGGCGAGCGGCTGGCCGGGGCCCGCGAGGAGCTGGCCAAGGCCGCGGTCGAGCTCGAGGCCATCGTCGGCGTCATGCTGACGGACCTCGCGGCCACCGAGCAGGACGTGAAGTCCATCTACAAGGTGGGCCTCAACACGACCCGCCTCCTGATGGTCTCGGGCGACGTCGTCGTCGGCTACCTCCTTCTGCGGGGCGCCGCGGTCGCCGCCGAGAAGCTGGAGTCGGCCAAGGCCGTGTCCTCCAAGGACAAGGCCTTCTACGAGGGCAAGATCGCCGCGGCCAAGTTCTTCGCGGCGAACGTCCTGCCGGGCGTCGCGAACGAGCGGAAGCTCGCCGAGGGCGTGGAGCTGGACCTGATGGAGCTGGACGAGGCGGCTTTCTAGCCACCACGGCGCTCGAAGCTCGAAGGTGGCCCGCTCCCGATTCGGGGGGCGGGCCACTGTCGTCCGTCGTCACTCTCGGCCGCGGCGCGGTCCCCGCCTCGGCCGGGAGCGGACCGTGACGCGAGGCGCTCGGGTGGGCGGGAGGGAGACATTCGCCGCGAAACGGCGGTACAAGACTCCCGGTTACGGGCACGTCACGTACAGAACCTCCAGAAAAGGCCCCCCTCACCTTGAGGAACTGCTAGCTAGTCTGGAAGCCATGAGCACACCTGCCCGCCCGTCTCCCCCCGCCGCCCCCGCAAAGAGCGCTCCGCGCGCCCCTCTTGCCTTCGACCGCGGCCACTCCGACGACCTGTTGACCTTCCTGGCGGCAAGCCCCTCCCCCTACCACGCGGTGGCGAGCGCCGCGGAGCGGCTGGAGAAGGCCGGTTTCCGGCAGGTCGAGGAGACCGACGCCTGGGACGGGTCGACGGGCGGGAAGTATGTGCTGCGCGGCGGCGCGATCGTCGCCTGGTACGTCCCTGAGGGCGCGTCCGCACACACCCCGTTCCGCATCGTCGGCGCCCACACCGACTCCCCGAACCTCCGCGTCAAGCCGAAGCCGGACGCGGGCGGGCACGGCTGGCGGCAGGTGGCGGTCGAGATCTACGGCGGCCCGCTGCTCAACTCCTGGCTCGACCGCGACCTCGGCCTCGCGGGCAGGCTCTCGCTGCGGGACGGCTCGACGCGCCTGGTGAACATCGACCGGGCGCTCCTGCGGGTCCCGCAGCTGGCGATCCACATGGACCGCGGGGTGGTCGCCGACGGCCTCAAGCTCGACAAGCAGAAACACATGCAGCCCATCTGGGGGCTCGGCGACGACGTACACGAAGGCGACCTCATCCACTTCCTGGAGGAGGAGGCGGGCCTTGCCCACGGCGAGGTCACCGGCTGGGACCTGATGACGCACCCCATCGAGGCGCCCTCCTACCTCGGCCGCGACCGCGACCTCATCGCGGGCCCGCGGATGGACAACCTGCTCTCCGTGCACGCCTGTACGGCGGCGCTCGCCGCCGTCGCCACGGCACAGGACGCCGAATCCCTCGCGTACATCCCCGTACTCGCCGCCTTCGACCACGAGGAGAACGGCTCGCAGTCCGACACGGGCGCGGACGGCCCGCTGCTCGGCTCGGTGCTCGAACGCTCCGTCTTCGCGCGCGGCGGCACGTACGAGGACAAGGCCCGCGCCTTCGCCGGCACCGTCTGCCTCTCCTCCGACACGGGTCACGCCGTGCACCCCAACTACGCGGAGCGGCACGACCCGACACACCACCCGCGCGCCAACGGCGGCCCGATCCTCAAGGTCAACGTCAACAACCGGTACGCCACGGACGGCGCGGGACGCGCCGTGTTCGCCGCCGCGTGCGAGAGAGCCGGCGTGCCCTTCCAGAGCTTCGTCTCGAACAACGCGATGCCCTGCGGCACGACGATCGGGCCGATCACCGCGGCCCGGCACGGCATCAAGACCGTCGACATCGGCGTCGCGATCCTCTCGATGCACAGCGTGCGCGAGCTGTGCGGGGCGGACGACCCGTACCTCCTCGCCAACGCGTTGGTGGCGTTCCTGGAGGGCTGAGGCCGAGGGTTGGTCTCCGCTTCTCCGTGTGGGCGTGGCGCGTCCGGGTACCCGGACGCAACGCCACGACTTCACGACTTAGGGAGGCGGTCCACATGGGCCTGGGAGGATGCATCATCTTGATCGCCGTGGGCGCCATCCTCGCGTTCGCCACCGACTGGCAGATGGACGGCATCAATCTCACCGTCACCGGCCTGATCATGATGGCCGTGGGCGTGATCGGTGTCGCCGCGTTCACCAACGCGCGCCGCAAGACAGTCGTGCCGCCGGGCGCGACCGTGGTCGAGACGGACAACGACCACCACCACGGCCTCTGACAGGCATCGTCGGGCCCGGCAGCCACTCCTGTGGCCCGCCGGGCCCGACGCCATGTGGCCACTTCACGGTGAACTCCCCCGCTTCCCCTTGTGCAGAGCGCGTCGCGGGGTAGTCATGGCTGCATGAAACTTCTCGTACGCGACCGACTGCTCGGCATCGGTGACGACTACTGGATCGAGGACGACCAGGGCCAGAAGGTCTTCTTCGTCGACGGCAAGGCGATGCGCCTGCGCGAGACCTTCGAGCTCAAGGACATGCAGGGGCGCATCCTCATCGACATCCGCGCCAAGATGCTGGCGCTGCGCGACACGATGCTGATCGAGCGGGACGGCGAACCGCTGGCCAAGGTCAAGCGCAAGCGCCTCTCGCTCCTGCGCAACCACTACCGCGTGGAGCTGGTCGACGGCACCGAGCTCGACGTGAGCGGCAAGATCCTGGACCGCGAGTTCGCCATCGAGTACGACGGCGAGCTCCTGGCCGACATCTCGCGCCGCTGGTTCTCGGTCCGCGAGGCGTACGGCCTGCACATCACCCGCGACGACGCCGACGCGTCCCTGCTCCTGGCCATCGCGGTCTGTGTGATCCGCCTGGCGGAGAAGGAGCGGGGCGACGACGACTGACGAGGGCTGACGACAGGTGACGACGGCTGAGGAGGGCTGACGAAGGCTGACGGCAGGTGACGACGGCTGACGACGACTCAGCCGCCCCGTGGCCTCAGCGCCGGGGTGCCCGGGGTACGTCGAGCCCGAGCAGCCGGTCCTTCAGCGCCGGGAACTGCTCACGTGTGGCGGCCACCTTCGCCGGGTCGAGTTCGACGGTGAGGATCTCCTCGCCGTCCCCCGCCTCGGCGAGCACCTCGCCCCACGGGTCGACGACGATGCTGTGTCCGGCCTGCGGCACGCCCGCGTGCGTACCGCCGGTGCCGCACGCCAGGACGTACACCTGGTCCTCGACCGCACGGGCCCGTGCGAACAGCGTCCAGTGCTCACGCCGCCGCGCGGGCCATCCGGCGGGGACGACGAACATCTCGGCGCCCGCGTCGACGAGCCCGCGGAAGAGCTCGGGGAAGCGGAGGTCGTAACAGGTGGCGAGTCCGATCGTCGCGTCGGGCGTGCGCACCGTCACCAGTTCGCTGCCCGCCCCCATCAGGACGGCCTCGCCCTTGTCGAAGCCGAACCGGTGGATCTTCCGGTACGAGGCGGCGAGTTCGCCCTGGGGCGAGAAGACGAGCGAGGTGTTGTAGAGGTCCCCCGACGCGACCCGCTCCGGGACGGACCCCGCGTGCAGCCAGACGCCCGCGTCGCTCGCGGCCTTGGCCATCGCCTCGTACGTGGGCCCTTCCAGCGGCTCCGCCTCGCTCGCGAACAGTTCGTAGGCGAAGGCGCCCGTGGTCCACAGTTCGGGCAGGACGACGAGATCCGGCCGCTCACGCTCGGCTACTTCTCGTACCAGCGAAGAGACCCGCGAGCGGCGGGAATTGACCGATTCGCCCTCGTCTACGGCGATCTGGATGAGGGAGGCGCGCACACTACCACCGTCCTGGCATTCGAGCCGTCAATGCAGGCCTACGATCGTCACACGAAAGCACTGCCGGGGTGCCTGTGGGCAGCGTACTGTGATTTTCCGGGGGACCCCCCCGGACCCCCACGACGCGTCTCAGACACCCACCGCCCGCGTACGACCGCCGAGGGGTCCCGTGAGTCTCCATCCCAGCCTTCAAACCTACGCCGACGCCTGGACCCAATCCGTATCAGCCATATCCGAGCTGGTGTCACCGCTCGCCGAGGCAGAGTGGAACTGGGCCACGCCCTGCCCCGGCTGGTCCGTGCGGGATGTCGTCTCCCACGTCATAGGCCTGGACTGCGAGATGCTGGGCGACCCGCGCCCCATCCACACCCTGCCCCGCGACCTGTACCACGTACAGACCGAGGGCCAGCGCTACATGGAGATACAGGTGGACGTCCGGCGCCACCACACCGCGCCCGAGATGACCTCCGAGCTGGAGTACACGGTCATCCGCCGCACGCGTCAGCTGCGGAACGAGTCGCGCGACCCCTCCCACAAGATCCGCGGCCCGCTCGGCACCGAGCAGACCCTCGAACTGGCCACGCGGATGCGCGCGTTCGACGTCTGGGTGCACGAGCAGGATCTGCGGACGACGCTGCGCAAGCCCGGCAACCTGGACTCCCAGGGTGCGTACGTGGCGCGTGACCTCCTCCTGCACGGCCTCGCCAAGGTGGTCGCCAAGAAGGCCCAGGCACCGGCGAATTCAGCGGTCGTCTTCGATGTGAGCGGCCCCGTCGAGTTCCTGCGCACGGTCCGCGTCGACGCCGAGGGACACGCCACGGTCGACAGCGCCCCCTCGCTCGGCCCGCTCGCCACGCTGAGCCTGGACTGGGAGACGTACTTCCGCCTCGCGTGCGGCCGCGTCACGTACGAGTCCGTGACCGACCGGATCAAGATCGAGGGCGATCACGGCCTCGGCGAGGCGATCCTGCGGGAGTTCTCGGTCACGCCGTAGCTCCCACGGCGCGCGGGTACGTCTCAGACAGGGACGTGCACGGCCTCCACGCGGCTGGCGACAAGCCGCTCCTTCTCCCGGCGCACCGCACGCGTCCGCAGCCGCAGGATCTGGCTGAGGCCCACCGCTTCGAGGACGAAGACGGCGGAGAAGGCGATCCGGTAGTTGTCGCCGGTCGCGTCCAGGAGAACGCCGATGGCCAGCAGCGTCGTCATGGAGGCGACGAAGCCGCCCATGTTCACGATGCCGGAGGCGGTGCCCTGGCGCTCCGGCGGATTCGCGGGCCGCGCGAAGTCGAAGCCGATCATGGACGCGGGGCCGCAGGCGCCGAGCACGGTGCACAGAGTGATGAGCAGCCACATCGGGGCATGGTCGCCGGGGTAGTGGATCGTGACCGCCCACATCACGGCCGTCGCCGCGACGGTGCCGATGGCGATGGGCGTGCGGGCGGCGTGGTGCCGGGCGACGATCTGGCCGTAGACCAGGCCCACCAGCATGTTGGAGAGCACGACGAGGGTGAGCAGTGTCCCGGCCGTGGCGCGCGTAAGACCCTGCGCCTCGACGAGGAACGGCAGGCCCCACAGGAGCAGGAACACCATCGCGGGGAACTGCGTGGTGAAGTGCACCCACAAGCCGAGCCGCGTGCCGGGCTCGCGCCAGCTCAGGGCGATCTGCTTGCGCACGAAGGCACCGCCGGTGTGCCGCACCGGCTCCGGCGCGTGGCCCTCGGGGTGGTCCTTGAGGAACAGCGTCATCAGTACGAGGACGAAGACGCCGCAGAGCGCGCTGCCCGCGAAGGCCGCGGTCCAGCCGACGGAGTGCAGGAGCCGGGCGAGGACGAGCGTGGAGACGAGGTTGCCCGCCATGCCGACGAGCCCGGCGAGCTGGGCGACCAGCGGGCCGCGCCGGGCCGGGAACCAGCGGGTGCCGAGCCGCAGCACGCTGATGAAGGTCAGCGCGTCACCGCAGCCGAGCAGCGCGCGGGACGCGAGCGCCATCCCGTACGAGGGCGAGAAGGCGAAGCCGAGCTGCCCGAGCGTGAAGAGCACGACTCCGATGGTCAGCACGCGCTTGGTGCCGAGCCGGTCGACCATCAGGCCGACGGGTATCTGCATGCCCGCGTAGACGAGCAGTTGGAGGATCGAGAAGGTCGAGAGCGCGGACGCGTTGACGTGGAACCGGTCGGCGGCGTCGAGTCCGGCGACGCCGAGAGAGGTCCGGAAGATGACGGCGACGAAGTAGACGGCGACACCGATGCCCCAGACGAGGACGGCCTTCTTGCCGCCGGGAGGGTCACCGGGGAGGGAGAGAGGGGCGGAGGCCGAACTCATCGAGACCTCCGGTGACGGGTCGACGGGTGGGAGACATGCCGCGAAGCGGTGGAAGAGCCGGTACCGGCGGACGGCGAACCGTCCGCACCGGCAGACGGCGAACCATCAAAGAGCAACCTCATCGGACATCGCCCCGAGCAAGATTCTGGAACCACCCGACGTGCCGGGCGACCACCGCCTCGGCCGCTTCCACGTCCCCGGACGTCAGGGCGTTCAGGAGCTCCTCGTGCTCGGCGAGCGTCTTGGCGATCCGATCCGGATGGGAGTGCATCACGGCGACGCCCATCCGCAGCTGCCGGTCCCGGAGCTGGTCGTAGAGGCGGGCGAGGATCTCGTTCCCCCCGCTCCGCACGATCTCCGCGTGGAAGCAGCGGTCGGTCACGGCGGCAGCGGAGAAGTCGCCCACGGCAGCCTGCTCCCGCTGCTGCCGCAGCAACTCCTCAAGCCGCTCGATCAGCGCCGGAGGCGCCGGCACCGCCTTGCGCACCGAGTGCGTCTCCACCAGGAGCCGCGTCTCGACGACGTCGGCGATCTCCTGCACGGACACCGGCAGGACGAGGGCCCCCTTCTTCGGGTAGAGCCGGAGAAGGCCCTCCACCTCCAGCTTCAGGAGGGCCTCGCGCACCGGCGTGCGGGACACCCCGACGGCCTCGGCGAGCTCACCCTCGGTGAGCAGCGTGCCGCCCTCGTACCGACGGTCGAGCACGCCCTGCTTGACGTGCGCGTACACGCGCTCGGCTGCGGGTGGCTGCTTGAGGGCCCCGGCGGGGGTCCCAGCAGGGGTCCCGGCAGGGGTCCCGGCAGGGGTCCCGGCAGGGGTCCCGGCGGGGGCCCGAGTGGGCGACGAGGTGGGTGCGACAGGCATGCGCACAGCATAGATACATCACGTACCCATGAGGACGTCCATTCCACGATCCGGACATCACCCTCGCGGGCGTGCATCCATTCGCCACTCTCGTGAGTCTTAGTATCGAGCGGCACCCTCATGTGGCCGCATTCCAGGGGCATTTGGGCAATTTGGAGTATAGAACTTGAAAACCCGCATTAAGGGCATTCGCCGCGCGTCGGCCGTCATCGTCACCACAGGTGCGGTACTCGCGGGCGGAGCCCTCACGGCCCCGGCCCATGCGGCCGCGCTCCCGAAGCCGTCGATCGCCGGCAAGGGCGGCTACGTGATGAACAACGGCACGGGCAAGTCACTCTTCACCAAGGCCGCCGACACCCGTCGGTCCACCGGCTCCACCACCAAGATCATGACGGCGAAGGTGGTGCTCTCGCAGACCAACCTCAACCTCAATTCCAAGGTCAAGATCGAAAAGGCCTACAGCGACTACATCGTCAGGAACACCGCCTCGTCGGCGCGCCTGATCGTCGGCGACAAGGTCACCGTCCGCCAGCTCCTGTACGGCCTCATGCTGCCGTCCGGCTGCGACGCGGCGTACGCGCTCGCGGACAAGTTCGGCAAGGGCTCCACCCGCGCCGCCCGCGTGAAGTCGTTCATCGGCAAGATGAACGCCCAGGCCAAGAGCCTCAACCTGAAGAACACCCACTTCGACTCCTTCGACGGCATCGGCAGCGGGAGCAACTACTCCACGCCCCGTGACCTGACGAAGCTCGCCAGCAGCGCGATGAAGAACTCCACGTTCCGTACGGTCGTGAAGACGAAGTCGACGAAGCAGAAGGTCACCACGAAGAGCGGTGGCTACCGCTACATGTCGTGGTCGAACACGAACAACCTGCTCAGCAGCTACAGCGGCGCGATCGGCGTGAAGACGGGCTCAGGCCCGCAGGCCAAGTACTGCCTGGTCTTCGCCGCCACCCGCAGCGGCAAGACGGTCATCGGTACGGTCCTCACCTCGACCTCCGTGGACGCCCGCACGAAGGACGCGAAGAAGATGATGGACTACGGCTTCAAGAAGTAGCCCAGGCGCTACCCCCTGACGGGGGTACGACGAGGGGGCCCGCCGCAGCACGCGGCGGGCCCCCTCGTCGTATGTCCTCTGTGCTACCTGCGTGCCGCCTGCGCCCTGTGTGCGGCCTACGCGTTGCCCGCATCCTGTGTGCCGCCTACACGCTGCCCGCACATCCTGGCTACGCCCAGGTGATGAGCCGCTTGGGCTGCTCCAGGATCGCCGCCACATCGGCCAGCACCTTGGAGCCGAGCTCGCCGTCGACCAGGCGGTGGTCGAAGGAGAGCGCGAGCGTCGTCACCTGACGCGGCTTGACCTTGCCCTTGTGGACCCAGGGCTGGAGCTTGATCGTGCCGACCGCGAGGATCGCGGACTCGCCCGGGTTCAGGATCGGCGTCCCGGTGTCGACACCGAAGACGCCGACGTTCGAGATGGTGACCGTGCCGCCCTGCATCGCGGCCGGAGTCGTCTTGCCCTCCTTGGCCGTGGACACCAACTCGCCGAGCGACGCGGCCAGTTCCGGCAGCGTCTTGGCGTGCGCGTCCTTGATGTTCGGGACGACGAGGCCGCGCGGTGTCGCGGCGGCGATGCCCAGATTCACGTAGTGCTTCTGGACGATCTCCTGATTCGCCTCGTCCCAGGCCGCGTTGACGCCCGGGTTGCGCCGGATCGCCACGAGCAGCGCCTTGGAGATGAGCAGGAGCGGGTTCACTCGCAGCCCCGTGAACCCGTGCTGGTCCGCGTCCCGCTTCAGCTCGTCGACGAGCTTCATCGTCCGCGTCACGTCCACCGTCACGAACTCCGTGACGTGCGGTGCCGTGAAGGCCGAACCGACCATCGCCTGGGCGATGGCCTTGCGTACGCCCTTGACGGGGATGCGGGTCTCGCGGGCACCGGCCACGGGGGCGGCGGCCGGAGCGGCGGCTTCGGCGGCCACCGGCTCCTGGGCGGACACCGGGGCGGCGGGGGCCGGTGCGGCGACGGGGGCCGGAGCCACTGCCGCGTGCACGTCCTCGCGCGTGATGATCCCGTCGGCGCCGGACGGGATGACGGCCGTGAGGTCGACTCCCAGGTCCTTGGCGAGCTTGCGCACCGGCGGCTTGGCCAGCGGCCGGGTGCCCGCGGGGCTGCCGGACGGGGCGGCGGGTTCGGCGGGCGCTGCGGGCGCGGCGGGCGCTGCGGAGTCGGCAGCGGTGCCTGAGCCGTTCAGCTCGGTCTGGACCGCCGCCGCGTAGTACGTCCCCGCGGCATCGGCCTGGTCCTGTGCGGACTTGCGCGCGCGGCGCTTCGTCGAGGACTCGGCGACCCCGTAGCCGACGAGCACGGGCTGACGGCCCGTGGGCGCGGCCTCGGCCTCGTCCTCGGGAGCGGCCTTCGCCTGGGGAGCGGGTTCCTCCACCGGGGCGGCAGTCGTCTGAGCGGCTGCGGCGGGCGCGGCGGGCGCGCCACCGCCGGACACGTCCACCGCGATGATCACCTGGCCGACATCGACCGTGGTGCCCTCGGGGAAGCGCAGTTCGCTCACGACACCGTTGAACGGAATGGGCAGCTCGACGGCGGCCTTGGCCGTCTCGACCTCGCACACCACCTGCCCGTCGGTGACCGTGTCGCCGGGCGCCACGAACCACTTGAGGATCTCTGCCTCGGTGAGCCCCTCGCCCACGTCGGGCATCTTGAACTCGGCCAGTGCGGTGTCTGTCATCGTCGTCACGACCCTCTCCCTCAGAACGCCAGCGAGCGGTCGACAGTGTCGAGCACCCGGTCGAGGCCCGGCAGGTACTCCTCTTCCAACCGCGCCGGCGGATACGGCGCGTGGAAACCGCCGACCCGCAGCACGGGAGCTTCGAGGTGGTAGAAGCACCGCTCGGTGATGCGGGCCGCGATCTCCGCGCCCGTACCGAGGAAGACCGGGGCCTCGTGGACCACGACGAGCCGCCGCGTCTTCTCGACCGAGGCCTGCACGGTGTCGAAGTCCATCGGCGACATGGAGCGCATGTCCACCACTTCGAGGGACTTGCCCTCTTCTGCGGCAGCCGCGGCGGCCTCCAGGCAGACCTTCACCATCGGGCCGTACGCGGCGAGCGTCAGGTCCGTGCCCTCGCGGGCGACCTGGGCCTTGTGCAGCGGCGCCGGGATGGCTTCGGTGTCGACCTCGCTCTTGTCCCAGTAGCGGCGCTTCGGCTCGAAGAAGATCACCGGGTCGTTGCTCTGGATGGCCTGCTGCATCATCCAGTAGGCGTCCGACGAGTTCGAAGGCGAGACGACCTTGAGCCCCGCCACGTGCGCGAACAGCGCCTCGGGCGACTCGCTGTGGTGCTCGACGGCGCCGATGCCGCCGCCGTACGGAATGCGGATGACGACCGGCATCTTGATCTTGCCGAGCGCGCGGGCGTGCATCTTCGCGAGCTGCGTGACGATCTGGTCGTACGCGGGGAAGACGAAGCCGTCGAACTGGATCTCCACCACCGGGCGGTAGCCCCGCAGGGCCAGGCCGATGGCCGTGCCGACGATGCCGGACTCGGCGAGCGGGGTGTCGATGACCCGGTCCTCGCCGAAGTCCTTCTGCAGCCCGTCCGTCACACGGAAGACACCGCCGAGCTTGCCGACGTCCTCGCCCATGATGAGGACCTTGGGGTCCGTGTCGAGCGCCTTACGCAGCGATTCGTTGATCGCTTTGGCAAGAGGAAGTTTCTTTACGCCCATGGTCACTTACCGCCCTCGTCCGCGAACGACGCCTGGTACGCCTGGAACTGCGCACGCTCCTCGTCGACCAGCGCATGCCCGTCCGCATACGCGTTCTCGAAGATCGCCATCAGATCCGGATCCGGCATCGCCCGCACCACCTCTCGCACTCGCTTCCCCAACGCTTCGCTCTCCGCATCGAGTTCCGCGAAGAATCCCTCATCCGCGTGACCTTCGGACTCGAGGTGGGTCCGCAGACGCAGGATCGGGTCCTTCGCCTCCCAGGCCACGCGCTCGTCGTCGTTGCGGTACTTGGTCGGGTCGTCGGACGTGGTGTGCGCGCCCATGCGGTAGGTGAACGCCTCGATCAGCGCCGGGCCCTGGCCCGTACGCGCCCGCTCCAGAGCCCACTTGGTGACGGCGAGCACGGCGAGCACGTCATTGCCGTCGACCCGCACACCCGGGAAGCCGTAGCCCTGCGCGCGCTGGTAGAGCGGCACCCGGGTCTGCTTCTCGGTGGGCTCGGAGATCGCCCACTGGTTGTTCTGACAGAAGAACACGACGGGGGCGTTGTAGACGGCGGAGAAGGTGAACGATTCGGCGACGTCGCCCTGGCTGGACGCGCCGTCCCCGAAGTACGCGATCACGGCCGAGTCCGCGCCGTCCTTGGCCACGCCCATCGCGTACCCGGTCGCGTGCAGGGTCTGCGAACCGATGACGATCGTGTACAGGTGGAAGTTGTTGGTGTTCGGGTCCCAGCCACCGTGGTTCACGCCGCGGAACATCCCGAGCAGGTTGGTCGGGTCGACCCCCCGGCACCAGGCGACGCCGTGCTCGCGGTAGGTCGGGAAGACGTAGTCGTCCTCGCGCGTGGCCCGGCCCGAGCCGATCTGGGCGGCCTCCTGGCCGAGCAGCGAGGCCCACAGGCCCAGCTCGCCCTGGCGCTGCAAGGAGGTGGCCTCGGCGTCGAAGCGGCGGGTGAGGACCATGTCGCGGTACAGGGCGCGCAGTTCGTCGGCGGTGATGTCCGCGACGTACGAGTCGTACTCGGCGTTCTTGACCCGCTTGCCCTCAGGGGTCAGCAGCTGGACAAGCTGGGGTTCCGTGCTTTTCTTCGGCGCGGCCTTCTTCGCGCTTGCGCGCTTGCCGCCGCTGGTAGTGCTGCGGCGCGGTGTGCGCGCGGCGGTGCTCTCCACGGTCACGTGTGCTCCTCCGTCGGTCCGGCCCCCGGGATTACCGGGTAAGCCAGTGCGGCTCGCCTGATCCGTGCCCGCGCACGGGGTGGGTGCGACTCGGCCGGGAACAGGCGTGACAGGTGCCCCGGCGAGCGCCCTGCACAATGCACGTTACCCAGTGCTTCCCAATTCTGTGAAACCCCATCTGACCTGCGAATTTGCTTGGATTTCCAAGTATCTGACTGCTTGGATTTCCGAGTAAATCCAGAAAGTCGGGAACAGTTCCTGGTCACAGCACTGATCACAGCCTGGCAGGGGGCCGGAACACCGGCACGTTATCCCGGCCACCCCGCGCTCGGGAAGAGTTCAGCCAGGGCGTGAAGAGAGATCGTGTGTGAGACTGGCTCCGTGCGCGAAGACGGAAAAATTACGGTATTTCTCCTCGACGACCATGAAGTGGTGCGGCGAGGAGTCCATGAGCTGCTCTCCGTGGAGTCCGATATCGAGGTCGTCGGCGAGGCGGGTACAGCGGCGGACGCCCTGGTCAGGATCCCGGCGACGCGACCGGACGTGGCCGTGCTCGACGTGCGGCTTCCGGACGGCAGCGGGGTCGAGGTCTGCCGTGAGATCCGTTCGCAGAACGAGGACATCAAATGCCTGATGCTCACCTCGTTCGCGGACGACGAAGCCCTCTTCGACGCCATCATGGCGGGCGCTTCCGGCTATGTCCTGAAGGCCATTCGCGGCAATGAACTGCTCTCCGCCGTACGTGATGTGGCGGCCGGAAAGTCCCTGCTCGACCCCGTCGCCACGGCCCGGGTCCTGGAGCGGCTTCGCGACGGAAACACCCCCAAGGGCGACGACCGCATGTCGAACCTGACGGACCAGGAGCGGAAGATCCTCGACCTGATCGGCGAGGGCCTGACCAACCGGGTGATCGGCGAACGACTGCACCTCGCCGAGAAAACGATCAAGAATTACGTCTCCAGCCTGCTCTCCAAACTCGGCATGGAGCGGCGCTCGCAGGCGGCGGCGTACGTGGCGCGCCTTCAGGCGGAACAGAATCACTGATCTCTCATCATCACTGACCGTGATTCCGCGACACGTGTCGTGATTCGAAACGGGACTTACGTCCTCGTCCCCTAGGGGCCAGATCCCCTTCCCCGGCCCCCCGCCGGTGCCAGAGGGTGGACGTATGCCCACCGACGATCAGGAACAGGACGAGCAGGAACAGGACGAGCGGCTCGCCTTCGAACTGCTCGGCCGCACCGACTACGGCCGGGTCGCGACCAGCATGCGCGCGCTGCCCTTCCTCGCCGCCGCCCGCCACGTGGTCGTGGACGGGCGCATCCTGCTGCGGATGCACAAGGGGTACGGCTACCACGAGGCCTGCATCGGCAGTGTCGTCGCCTACGGGGCGGACAACCTCAGCGCCGAGACCGCGCGCACGGGGCAGTGGACCGTGCAGTTCGTCGGCCTCTGCGAGGTCATCGAGCCGACCAACGACGAGCTGGAACTCTTCGGCCCGGGGCCGCACTACGTGGACGGCGAGCTCTACGACCCGGTCTACATGCGCATAGAGCCGCAGCTGGCCACGGTGCACACACTTCAGGGCGGCCGGAACCGGCAGCTTCAGCGCACACGGTGACCCCGGCTCCCGCCCCGCCCCTGCCTACGCGCCTACGACTCCGCCTCCTGGGGCCCGTACGCCCCTGTAGTGCCCGTGTACCGCCCCCACTGACGACGCACGCGCGCGTGGTGCCCTTTCGGGCTCCACGCGCGCGTGCGGATGCGTAGGAGGCTTCTCGCCTCCGCTCAGCCGTTCTGCTCAGCCCTCGCCATCGGCGCCGGAGACATCCCCGCCCTCAGTGCCGCCGTTCGTCACCGGCGGGTCCGGGGTCGTCGGGTCACTGGCGTCCCCCGTGGGCGTCGTCGGGTCGTCCGACGGCTCGGTGGGCTCGTCGGTGGGATCCGTCGGGTCGTCCGACGGCTCGTCCTCGGTGGGCGTGTCAGGAGTGGTCGGGCCGGTGGTGTTCGGCTGGGACGGGCTCCAGTCACCCTGACCGCCGGAGCCGTCGCCGGGCTCAGGGCTGTTCTCGTCCGAGGTCTCCTCGTCCGAGCTCTTGCTCGGCTTCTTCGACTCCGACTGCTTCGTCGGCGACTTCGTCGGGGTGTCCGTGTCCTTCGACTTGTTGTCGTTCGCATTCAGCGCGAACGCGACACCCACGGCGATCGCGATGACCGCGAGCACGGCGAAGATCCACATCTTGCCCCGGCCGCCCCGACCGTTCCCGTCGCGGTGACTGCCGTCGAAGCCGCCGTCGTCGCCACCCGGCGGACGCAGCATGGCGCCCGGGATCTGCGCGGTGCCCGAGTCGCCGGGGTGCTGCATCGCGGTGGTGCCCGCGACGCCCATCGCCGGGGTGTTGCCGCCCTCGTGCATGCCCGCGACGCCGACGGGCCCGGTGTTCCAGGTCCCGGTGTGGCTGCCCTGCTCGTGGAGCATCTGTAGCCCGTACTGGACCAGACCGCGCATCTCCTCAGCGGTCTGGAAGCGGTCGTCCGGGTCCTTGGCCAGCGAACGCATCACCAGGCCGTCCAGCTCCGGCGGCGACCCGTCGGAGGTCTCCGACGGCGGTACGGGGATGTCCTGGACGTGCTGGTAGACCACGGAGAGCGGCGTCTCACCGGTGAACGGGGGCCGCAGCGCGAGGAGTTCGTAGAGCAGACAGCCGGTCGCGTAGAGGTCGGAGCGGTGGTCGACGGCCTTGCCGAGCGCCTGCTCCGGGGAGAGGTACTGGGGCGTGCCCATGACCATGCCGGTCTGGGTCATCGTCGACTGCGCGCCGTGCAGGGCACGGGCGATACCGAAGTCCATCACCTTCACCGCGCCGGTGTCGGTGATGATCACGTTCGCGGGCTTGATGTCACGGTGCACGATGCCGTGCTGGTGCGAGTACGCGAGCGCCTCGAGCACCCCGGAGACGATGATCAGGGCCTGCTCGGGACCCGGCGCCTCCGCGTTGAGCAGCAGATCGCGGATCGTCCGGCCCTCGACGATCTCCATGACGATGTACGGGACGACGCTCGGCCCGACGACGTCCTCACCGGAGTCGTAGACCGCCACCACGGCGTGGTGGTTGAGTCCCGCGACCGACTGGGCCTCGCGCGTGAAGCGGGCCTTGGAGACCGGGTCCTCCGCGAGGTCGGAGCGGAGCAGTTTGACGGCGACCGTCCGGCCGAGACGTACGTCCTCGGCCGCGAACACCTCTGCCATGCCGCCCCGGCCGAGTCTGTAGGTCAGCCGGTATCGGCCGTCCCCGACGAGACCGCCATTGCCCCACAACTCCGGCGCATCCGACATACCGCCGCCAGTCGCCTCGGGGTCGGACGGGCCCTGAGCGCGCTGCGTCTGTGCCATCAGTCCTCGCCGTCGTTTCTGGTCGTGGTGCTTGGTGGTACCGGGAGAGCCCCGCCGGGTCACGCTACAGCCTTCACACGCCCCGGCGGTTCGAGGTGGACCGGACATCAAACCCGCCGGGCACCCTCACACGCAAACTTGTAACGCTTCCGAGACGCTTCTTGCGCGTACGGTCACGGAACGGGCATCGAGCTTGACGTAGCAGGGCCCTCGGGCAGACTTGGCCAGGAATAGCGGGAATGGATCACCGATCGCGGAGCCGTCCGGCACACCGCGCCGATGGGGGACGCACGACATGAGCAGCCAGGACGGCGTACAGGGACGGTATGCGGGACGCTCGCTGGCCGGTGGCCGGTACCAGCTGCGTGATCTTCTCGGTGAAGGCGGCATGGCCTCCGTCCACCTCGCGTATGACTCCGTGCTCGATCGTCAAGTAGCGATCAAGACGCTTCACAGCGAGCTCGGTCGCGAGCAGTCCTTCCGCGAACGCTTCCGCCGCGAGGCCCAGTCGGTGGCCAAGCTCACTCACACGAACATCGTCTCGGTCTTCGACACGGGCGAGGAAGACCTCGACGGCGCGACGATGCCGTACATCGTCATGGAGTACGTGGAGGGCAAGCCGCTCGGCTCCGTGCTCGACGCGTCCGTCGCCCAGTTCGGCGCGATGCCGTCCGACCAGGCGCTGAAGATCACCGCCGATGTCCTCGCCGCACTCGAGATCAGCCACGAGATGGGCCTGGTCCACCGCGACATCAAGCCCGGCAACGTGATGATGACGAAGCGCAACGTCGTCAAGGTCATGGACTTCGGCATCGCCCGCGCCATGCAGTCCGGCGTCACCTCCATGACCCAGACCGGCATGGTCGTCGGCACCCCCCAGTACCTCTCGCCGGAGCAGGCCCTCGGCCGCGGCGTCGACGCCCGGTCCGACCTCTACTCCGTCGGCATCATGCTGTTCCAGCTGACCACCGGGCGGCTGCCCTTCGAGGCGGACTCGCCGCTGGCCATCGCGTACGCGCACGTCCAGGAGGAGCCGGTCGCTCCGTCCTCGATCAACCGCTCGCTGCCGCCCGCGGTCGACGCGATCGTCGCCCGCGCGCTGAAGAAGAACCCGAACGAGCGTTTTCCGACCGCCGAGTCGATGCGCGACGAGTGCCTGCGCGTCGCCCAGTCGCTCCAGGTGGCCGCGCCGAGCATCGTGCCGGGCGCCCAGACGGCGAGCGGTGCGGGCGTCGGCGCCGCGGTCTTCCCGCCGGTCGACAGCTCGATGCCGCAGAGCGGCAGCGTCCAGACTCCGTACCAGCCGGGCCCCTACGGTCCGCCCACTCCGGCCCCGGGCCCCGTGACCCCGGGGTACGGCTACCCGCAGCAGGGCGGCTACCAGACTCCGGCGCCCGCGAACGCGTACGCCCAGCAGGGCGCGCAGACTCCGCCGCCGTACTCGATCTCGCCGCAGCAGACGTCCGTGCAGGGGCAGGGCGGATCCGGGTCGGGTGGCGGCAAGCGGAACATGCCGGTGATCGTCGGCTCGATCGTCGTCGCGCTGATCGCCGTCGGCGGCCTGATCACGGCGCTGACGTTGAACAAGGACGACGAGGGCGGCAAGGCGGGCAAGGAGACGGAGTCGAGCGCGCCCGCGGAAGGGTATCGGGGTCCGGACCGGACGCAGACGGTGGAGACCAGCGTGTGCACCGAGCCCGAGACCGCGTACAACGACGAGACCAAGATCAAGGTCCCGAACTTCACGTTCAAGGACTGGCGTTCCGTGCAGAAGTGCCTGCAGGCGTCCGGCTGGCGGTACGACAAGCGCACGATCGACGAGAACACCTACGGGAAGGACACCGTCATGCAGCAGTCCCCCAAGGAGGACTCGGACATCGACCCGAAGGACGTGAAGATCGAGTTCACCCTCTCCACGGGCAACCCGGCCTGAACGGCTTCAGCGTCTGACGCGGGGCGCAGCGCCTGACGCGAAGGGCCCGGTCACTTTGTGACCGGGCCCTTCGCGTTTTTTGGTACCGCTTATCGCTTGTCGCTTGTCGCTTGTCGCTTGTCGCTTAGAGGTAGGGCCCTCCGGACCGTCCCGCGATACCGCCGTCCTCTTCCTCCTCGCCGCCGCCCGCACCGGGCGGCAACGCGCGCCGCATCGACTCGAGCTGCGCCCGCGCGGCCATCTGCTGCGCGAAGAGAGCCGTCTGGATCCCGTGGAAGAGCCCCTCAAGCCAGCCCACGAGCTGGGCCTGCGCGATGCGCAGTTCGGCGTCGCTGGGCACTCCCTCGTCGGTGAAGGGCAGGGAGAGCCGTTCCAGTTCCTCGACGAGCTCGGGGGCGAGACCGTCCTCGAGCTCCTTGACCGAACTGGCGTGGATCTCCTTGAGCCGTACCCGGCTCGCCTCGTCGAGAGGTGCCGCCCGCACTTCCTCGAGCAACTGCTTGATCATGCTGCCGATGCGCATGACCTTCGCCGGCTGTTCGACCATGTCCGTCACCGGGACCTCGCGGGATTCGTCGTCTCCGCCGCCGCCGAGCGCCATTCCGTCCTGTCCGACAACCAGGACCTGGGGGCTCTCCGGCGACCTTTCGTTCCTCGGCATCTCCATGCCGCCATTCTCTCGCACGCGTACATCACACATCGGTGGTGCCCCCATTTGCCGCTGATCCACCGTGTACGAGGGCGGCCGTGTCAGCCGCGTCGCAGCCGCACGGCGAGGAAGGCGAGACCGAGGCCGATGAGGACGAGGCCGCTGCCGAGCGGCAGGACGCGAAGGCCTGGGACGGCCGGTCCTGCGGCGGTCCGCCGGGTGGCGTCGGATGCGGTGGTCCTGGTGCCGGACTGCTGGTCGGCCTGCTCGGCGGGGGGCGGCTTCGGCCTGTGGGCCGGTACGGACACCGCCGGAGAGGGGGGCGGGGGTGGTGGCGGCACCGGATCCGCACGACCCGGCCGGACCCGGCCCTCGCCGGGAACGCTTCCGGCACGGGTTTCGCTGGGGGAGGGATCAGCGGCGTACGAGAGTGATATCGGTGAGACGGCCAGGAGCACCGTCAGGATCAGCAAGGGACGGAGCCATGGAGTCAGTGGAGCCATCGGAGTCATCGCGCTGACCCCCTCCCGCTACCGGGTCGCCAAGATCAAGATCAAGAGAGATCACTGAAGTTGCATCAAGCGTCACACAGTGACACGACTCCGGCATCTCGACCGTCTCGGCAACCTCTCTCGGCTACCTGTCACGGCAGCCTGTCTCGGCAACCCGGTGGCAGAGCGCTCAGCGGACAGCTCAGCGGACGAGCAGCACCTTCCCGATGTGCGAGCTCTCCTCCAGTACGCGGTGGGCGGTCGCCGCGTCACTCATCGGAACCGTCTGGTCGACGATCGGGCGTACGTGGCCCGCGGCGATCAGCGGCCACACGTGCTCGCGCACCGCCGCGACGATCGTTGCCTTCTCCGCGGCGGGACGGCCGCGCAGGGAGGTCGCGGTGACGGCGGCGCGCTTGTTCAGGAGCGTGGCGATGTTCAGCTCGCCCTTGACGCCGCCCTGCATACCGATGATCGCGAGACGACCGTTGGTGGCGAGGGTCTGCACGTTCCGGTCCAGGTACTTGGCGCCCATGTTGTCGAGGATGACGTCCGCGCCCGCGCCGTCCGTGGCGCTCTTGAGCTCCTCGACGAAGTCCTGCTCGCGGTAGTTGACGAGGATGTCCGCGCCGAGCTCCCGGCAGAAGTCGAGCTTCTCCTTGCTGCCCGCCGTGACCGCCACCTTGGCGCCGACGGCCTTCGCCAGCTGGATCGCCATGGTGCCGATACCGCTGGAGCCGCCGTGCACGAGGAACGTCTCGCCGGGACGGAGGTGGGAAATCATGAAGACGTTGGACCAGACCGTCGACGTCACCTCGGGCAGCGCGGCCGCCGTGACGAGGTCGACGCCTTCGGGTACGGGCATCAGCTGGCCGGCGGGGACGACGACCTGCTCGGCGTAACCGCCACCGGCGAGCAGCGCGCACACCTCGTCGCCGATCTCCCATCCGGAGACACCGGCACCGATGTCGGTGACGCGGCCCGCGCACTCGAGTCCCGGATAGGGGGACGAGCCGGGTGGGGGGTTGTAGAAGCCCTGGCGCTGGAGCAGGTCGGCGCGGTTCACGGCGCTGGCCACGACGTCGACCAGCACCTCACCCTCGCCGGGTACGGGATCGGGGACCTCGGCCCATACGAGCGCTTCGGGTCCACCCGCTTCGGGGATCGTGATCGCATGCATGCGGCCGAGGCTACTCTCTGTGGATTCCAGCCGGTCCGACTACGTGCGCAGACCGCCGCGCGGCGGATTCGACCGGGCGTCAGGGGCCATCGGTGACGTCGGTGTGGCCCGCACGATGGTGATGAGACGGTCCATCAACTGCAGCTTGCCGACGGCAGGATCGTCGTACCCGAGCACCCGATGCCCGCGTACGACACTCACGACGAGGTCGTCCGTCTCGCGGACCCCCATCCCCACCTCGGCCTTTATCACCGGCCGTTCGACGAGATCGAGCCCGCTGCCCTGCTGGATCAGGTCCTCCATGACCATGCCCGCACTGGGGCTGAGCACGGAGAGGCCCAGCAGCCGTCCCGCCGCACTGGCACTGGTGATCACCGCGTCCGCGCCGGACTGCCGAAGCAGCGGCGCGTTCTCCTCCTCGCGCACCGCGGCCACGATCTTCGCCCCGCGGTTCATCTGCCGGGCGGTCAGCGTGACCAGTACCGCGGTGTCGTCGCGCTGGGTCGCGATGATGATCTGCCGGGCGCGCTGCACCTCGGCACGGAGCAGCACATCGCTGCGCGTCGCGTCGCCGATGACACCCGCGTAGCCCTCCGCCGTGGCGGCGTCGACGACCTTCGCGCTCGGGTCGACGACCACGATCTGCTCGGGCTTCAGGCCGGTGGCGCAGACGGTCTGGATCGCGGAGCGGCCCTTCGTACCGAAGCCGACGACGACGGTGTGTTCACGCAAGTTGGACCTCCAGCGGTTCAGGCGCCATTCCTCGCGCGTACGTTCCGTGAGCACTTCGAGAGTGGTGCCGACCAGGATGATCAGGAAGAGCACGCGCAGCGGCGTGATCAGGAGAATGTTGCAGAGCCGCGCGCTGTCGCTGTACGGGACGATATCGCCGTAACCGGTGGTGGAGAGCGTGACGGTGGAGTAGTAGGCGGCGTCGAGGAAGTCGAGCGCGTCGTCCGAGTTGTCGTGATAGCCGCCGCGGTCGATCCAGACGATGAAGGTCGTCAGGGCGAGCACCGCGAGCGCCATGAGGAGCCGCTTGCCGACCTGTAGCAGGGGCCGCTCGACGACTCGGCGGGGCAGCTTGATGCGGTGGGTGACGAGGTGTTCGTCGGGGTGGCGGGCGATGGCGTCGTGGCCGGGAAGTTTCACGTGAAACACTCCCCGGCCGCCGTGTCGGCGCCCCACGGGAGGTCGAGGAACTCCAGCTCTTGGCCCTGCCGCCCGCCACCCGGCGGGACGACCGCGAGGCCGTCGGCCACCGCGATCCCGCGCAGCATGGCCGGGCCGTTGTAGTGCAGCGGCACCGCGTGGTCGGCGCGGAGGGTGACGGGGACGAGCCGGGTGTCGTGCGGGTGCCCGTGCACGTCCTCGCGCAGAGCAACGGTGTACGGCGACGGGGCGGGGCGCCCCGAGAGCGTACGCAGCAGGGGCTCGGCCAGGGTCAGCAGGCCGGAGACGGCGGCGAGCGGATTGCCGGGCAGGCCGACGAGGTGCTGGTCGGGGCGGATGCGGGCGAGCAGCATGGGGTGCCCGGGGCGTACCGCGACGCCGTCCACGAGGAGTTCGGCGCCGATGCGGCGCAGGATGGGGTGGACGTGGTCGACCGGGCCGGATGCGGTGCCGCCGGTGGTGACGATGAGATCGGCGGTCGAGGTGGTGATGGCCTCGTGGAGCGCCTCGGCGTCGTCACCGAGCCTGCGCACGCCGATGACTTCCGCGCCGAGCGAGCGCAGCCAGGGCGGGAGCATGGGACCGAGCGCGTCCCGGATGAGGCCGTCCTGGGGGAGCCCATCGGTCAGCAACTCGTCGCCCAGGATCAGCACTTCGGCTCTGGGCCGGGGCACCACGGACAGTTCGTCGTACCCCGCCGCTGCCGCGAGACCGAGCACCGCCGGGGTCACCAGGGTGCCCAGTGGCAGGAGTTGATCGCCGGAGCGGCACTCCTGGCCGCGCGGCCGGATGTCCTGCCCCTGTGTGACGTCCCGCCGGGGGTGCAGCCGCCCCTTGTCGTCGGTGAGGCCGTGCTCGCTGCGGATGACGGCGGTGGCCTCCCGCGGAATCCGTGCCCCGGTCGCGATCCGTACGGCCTCGCCGTCGGAGAGCGGGTCCGGCCGCCCGTGCCCGGCAAGAATCCCGTCGGCCCGCACGTCCCAGGGGCCTGGCCCGGCCACGGCCCAGCCGTCCATCGCGGAGGTGTCGAAGGAGGGCAGATCGGTGAGGGCGACGAGGGGCGCGGCAAGAACGAGGCCGAGCGCTTGGTCCAGAGGGACGGTGTTCGGCTCGGAGACGGAGGGGACGGGCCGGGGAGCGCGTCCGGCAGCAGCGCGGGCTGCGAGCCAGGCGGTGACGTCGCGGTGCTTGGCCTGGGTGGTGGGGTTGCTGGGGGTGGGGGTGGCCTGGCCGGGGGTGGGAGTGGTCTGGCCGGGGGTGGGCTGACCGCTGGGTCCACTCGCTGCAGCGGGTGTGGCGGGTGCCGCGGATGTGGCCGGTGCCACGGGGCCGGACTGAGGCTGGGGCACGGCGTCGTTCCCCGGGTCACCCGAGGTGGCCGACGCACTCCGAGGGGCGCCGCCGCCGACGGGCGCACCGCCGGCGCGCCTGCCGGACCTGCGGTCATGGTCGTCGTTCACCAGGGCGAGAGCCTCGTCGAGCTCGGCGTCCGGCGCGGGGCGCCCACTCATCCGGCATCCGGCCGCATGTCGGCCCGCGCGTCCTGCCCCGGGTCGGGGCGGTCCGCCTGCGGCGCCACGTCAGGCGTGGAGCCCGGTGGCGTCACGGCCGGGGCGGAGCCCGGTGGCGTCACGGCCGGGGTGGCAGAGCCGTCGCCCTCCTGCGCCCACCGCGTGGCCAGCGCCACCGCCTTGCGGGTGGCTTCGGCCACGGCCTCGGGTCCGCCGCCCTCGGCCCGCGCCGCCGCGTACCCCACCAGGAAGGTGGTCAGCGGAGCCGCAGGCCTGGCCACGCCGTGTGCGGCGTCGCGGGCGAGGTCGAGCAGCAAGCCGGTGTCGACGTCGAGCTCGATGCCCAGTTCGTCCTTGACTGCGGAAATCCATTCATCCAACACGTGCCCATGCTCCCTGATACGCGCCCGTGCGGCGGCGATGTCATCCCAGGTGTCGCAGTCGAAGGACGCGACCGGGTCAGCGATCCGGGTGAGTTCGAGCCGCGCGGTGAGCGACTTCAGCGGAAGCCCCGTCAGACCATCGTGCTCAGCGGCGAGCAGCGCCGTCTCACGCTTCAGCGAGGCGCTGCGGTAGGCGGCGACCAGCGGCTGGTCCCGGCCTCCGGGGTCCCTCAGCACCGCACCGTCCGCGCCGCTCTCCCGCAGGGCGGCGAGAAGACTCCGAACCGTCGCCTCTTCCAGGAAGGGCAGATCGGCGGAGAGCACCACCACCTGCTCCGCCCCCGTGCGCCGCAACCCCGCGTCGAGAGCGGCGAGCGGCCCCGCACCGGCAGGTTCCTCGCGCGCCCACACCACGGGGCGAGCGGTCGGACGTGGCCCGGCGACGACCACCGTCGTCCCCGCTCCGGAACACGCGCCGAGCACCCGGTCGAGCAGCGACCGGCCGCCCACCCGTACGCCGGGCTTGTCCGCGCCGCCGAGCCGTCTGGCGCCGCCGCCCGCGAGCACCACGGCGTCGTACGGAGCGTCGAGCGGGACATAGGTCGAGACATCGGCCGGGACATCGGCCGGGGCGGCGTGCGCGGCGGCGGATACGGCGCCACCCGGAGCCCTTTGCGCGGTCATCCCCCGAGTATGGGCGCACGAAGGATCAATGCCACCCCTCGGTGCACCCCTCTGTAGGGGGACTCACATCACCGCGCCAGGACTCACGACGCCGCCCCGAGCCTGCTCACACCGCCCGCAGCAACACCGCGGGTTGCTCCACGCAGTCCGCCACGAACCGCAGGAACCCGCCCGCCGTGCCGCCGTCGCACACCCGGTGGTCGAAGGTGAGCGAGAGCTGCACGACGTGACGCACCGCCAACTCTCCCTGGTGCACCCACGGCTTGGGCACGATCCGGCCCACGCCGAGCATGGCCGCCTCGGGGTGATTGATGATCGGCGTGGAGCCGTCGACCCCGAACACCCCGTAGTTGTTCAACGTGAACGTGCCGCCCGTCAGTTCCCCCGGCGTCAGCTTCCCGTCCCGCGCCGCCTGCGTGAGCCGGATCAGCTCGGTGTTGACCGAGTCGGTGGTCCGCTTGTTCGCGTTCCGGACCACGGGGACGACCAGACCGCGGTCGGTCTGCGCGGCGAAGCCGAGATGGACGTCGGCGAGCCGGACCACCTCGCGCGCCTCCATGTCCACGGTGGAGTTGAGCATCGGATAGCGGGCGAGGGCGGCCACGCTGATGCGGGCGAACAGCGCGAGCAGCGAGATCTTCCGTCCGTCGCCCTCCTTCACGGCGGCGTTCATCGCGGCGCGCGCCGCGAGCAGTTCGGTCGCGTCGGCGTCGACCCAGCAGGTGGCTTCCGGTATCTCACGCCTGCTGCGGGACATCTTGTCCGCGACGAGGCCTCTGATGCCGGTCAGCGGATAGCGGACCTCCGCCGTCGGCGCTCCGCGGGACACCTCGCCGGCCGATGCCACCGCCGGGTGCGTGAGCGTGTCCTCGTGCGCGGTCGTCTCGTGCGCGGTCGTCTCGTGCGCGGTCGTCTCGTGCGCGGTGCTCTCGTGCGCGGTCGTCCGGCCTTCCACGATGGCCGTCTCCACGTCGGCCCGCATGATCAGCCCGTCCGGGCCCGTGCCCGTCAACTCCCGCAGCTGCACGCCGTTCTCACGGGCCAGCTTCCGCACGAGGGGCGAGATCACCGGTATCGGCCCTTCCGCGTTCGGGCGGTTGGCCGAACCAGCGGCCTCGGGCGTCTCGGCAGGCTCCCGCAGCCGCGGCGGCTCCTCCTGCCGTGCGGGCTGCCGTGCGAGCTGCTCTGCGGGCTGCCGTACGGACCGCGGGGCGGGCTTCGGGGCGAGCTGTGTGGCGGGCCCCGTCGGCCGCACCCTCCTGCGCCGCGCGGGCGCCGCGGCCGTGCCGTACCCGACCAGGACGTTGCCGGAGGACTCCTCGGCGGCAGCCGCCTGCAGCGCCCGCTCCGCCGGCTCCTGCGGAGCCGGATCCGTGTTCCCGGCCGGAGCGCCGACGGCGACCGTCAACAGTGGTGATCCCACCGGAAGTTCCGTGCCCTCCTCACCGAAGCGGGCCGTCACCACGCCTCCGTACGGGCAGGGCACCTCCACCATCGCCTTGGCCGTCTCCACCTCGACGACGGGCTGGTCCACGGCGACGACATCGCCGACCTGTACGAGCCAGCGGATGATCTCCGCCTCCGTGAGCCCCTCACCGAGGTCGGGCAGCTTGAACTCGAGGCTGTTCACATTCAGACCGGGCGCCATCAGCTGTCCGCCTCCCACTGCAACCGCGCGACCGCGTCCAGGATCCGGTCCACGCCGGGCAGGTGATGCCGTTCGAGCATCGGCGGCGGATAGGGAATGTCGAATCCGGCGACCCGCAGGACCGGCGCCTGAAGGTGGTGGAAGCACCGCTCGGTGACACGTGCGGCGATCTCCCCGCCGGGACCGCCGAACCCGCCCGACTCGTGCACGACGACCGCGCGCCCGGTCCGCCGCACGGAAGCGGCCACCGTCTCGTCGTCGAAGGGCACGAGGGAGCGCAGATCGACCACTTCGAGGTCCCAGCCCTCGGCGACCGCCGCCTCGGCCGCCTCAAGGCAGACGGGCACGGAAGGCCCGTACGTGAGGAGCGTGGCGCTGCGCCCGGTGCGCCTTACCACTGCCTTGCCTATGGGTTCAACGGCCTGCGGCGCGTCGGGGTTCCAGTCGGCCTTGGACCAGTAGAGACGCTTCGGCTCCAGGAAGACGACCGGGTCGTCGGAGGCGATGGAGGCCCGCAGCAGGCCATAGGCGTCGGCGACCGTGGCGGGCGTGACGACGTGGAGCCCCGGAGTCGCCATGTAGTACGCCTCGGAGGAGTCGCTGTGGTGCTCGACGCCTCCGATGCCGCCGCCGTAGGGCACGCGCACCGTGATGGGCAGCGGCATCGCGCCCCGCGTGCGGTTGCGCATCCGCGCCACGTGGGAGATCAGCTGCTCGAAGGCGGGGTAGGCGAACGCGTCGAACTGCATCTCGACGACGGGCCGGAGCCCGTACATCGCCATGCCGACGGCCGTCCCCAGGATGCCCGCCTCGGCGAGCGGAGTGTCCGTACAGCGGTCCTCGCCGAACTCCTTGGTGAGTCCGTCGGTGACCCGGAAGACCCCGCCGAGCGCACCGACGTCCTCTCCGAGGACGTGTACGGCCGGGTCATCGGCCAGGGAGTCGCGCAGCGCGCGCCCGAGCGCCTGCGCCATGGTGGCCGGTTTGGCTGCCTTCTTGGTGGCCCGTTCGGCCGCGATCGTGCTCATCGCGCGTTCCCCTCGCCGTCCGCGTTCTCCGCGCTGTCTTCTGCCTCGAGCTCGGCCCGCAGCTGGGCCGCCTGCTCGCGCAGTTGGGTGGTCTGCTCGGCGTACACATGGCCGAAGAGGTCCATGGGGTTCAGCTCGGAGTCCTGGTTCATGCGTTCACGCAGGTCGGCTGCCATGGCCTCGGCGTCGTCACGGGCCGCCCGGGTCCGGTCCTCGTCGAGGAGACCGCGCTCGGTCAGCTCCCGCTCCAGAAGCAGGATCGGGTCGTGCGCGCGCCAGGCCTCGACCTCGGCGTCCCCGCGGTAGCGCGTGGCGTCATCGGCGTTCGTGTGGGCTTCCATGCGGTACGTCACCGCTTCGACGAGCGTGGGGCCGCCGCCCTGCCGCGCGCGGGACACCGCTTCGCTCAGCACCTCGTGCACCGCCGCCGCGTCGTTGCCGTCCACCAGGCGTCCCGGCATTCCGTACCCGACGGCCTTGTGGGCGAGGGACGGGGCCGCCGTCTGCTTGTCGAGCGGCACGGAGATCGCGAAGCCGTTGTTCTGCACCAGGAAGACGACGGGCGCCTGCCAGACGGCCGCGAAGTTCAATGCCTCGTGGAAATCGCCCTCGCTGGTGCCGCCGTCGCCGACCATGGCGAGCGCCACCACGTCGTCGCCTTTCAGGCGGGCGGCGTGCGCGAGCCCCACGGCGTGCGGGAGCTGAGTGGCGAGGGGGGTGCACAGGGGCGCTATGCGGTACTCACGCGGGTCGTACCCGGTGTGCCAGTCGCCGCGCAGCAGGGTCAGCGCCTGGACGGGGTCGAGGCCACGGGCGACCGCGGCGAGCGTGTCCCGGTAACTGGGGAAGAGCCAGTCCCGCTCCTCGAGGACGAGCGCGGCGGCCACCTCGCACGCCTCCTGGCCGGTGCTCGACGGATAGACGGCGAGCCTGCCCTGCTTCGTGAGGGCGGTCGCCTGCGTGTTGTACCGCCGTCCGCGCACCAGCTGTGCGTACAGACGGCCCAGGAGCTCCTCGTCGGCCTTGCCGGCGGCCTCCGTGCCCAGGACGCGGTACGGCTCCGCGTCGGGCAGCAGCGGCGCGGGATCGGTCCTGAGCTGCCATGCGGGTGGCGGGGTGGGCCGGTAGACGCCCCGTTGCTCCATGACCGTCATGTCGGCACCTCCGTGTGGCAGCGATCTCCTCGTGGGAGCGGCAAAGAGGCGCGACAACGTGAGGCGCCTCACCTACCGATTGTTCGGTCGTCGGCACATTTTGGCTACAGGCACCTCCAGGCTGTGGACAAACGGTTCTCCACAGCCTGGGATGGATGCAGTACGTCCATGGTAGGGAGGCGGGGGGACATGGCATCTGAACGAATGGCCGACGGGCGCGACGGTGATCGTCCCGAAAGCGGGCCCGGCGACCACCAGGAGGGCCTGCCCCGCCCACTGGACCCGATCGATCGCGACATCCTGCACATCCTGCACACCGACGGTCGCGCGTCGATACGGTCCGTGGCCGAGCGCGTCCATGTGTCACGGGCCAACGCGTACGCGCGCATCAACCGGCTCATCGACGACGGTGTGATCCGCGGCTTCGGCGCCCGGATCAACCACGAACGGGCAGGTCAGGGCGCCTCCGCGTACATCACACTCAAGATCGTCCAGAACACCTGGCGCACGGTGCGCGAGCATCTGCGCACGCTGCCGGGCGCCTCTCACATCGCGCTGGTCAGCGGCGACTTCGACGTGCTGCTCCTGGTGCACACACCGGACAACCGCGCGCTGCGCGAACTGGTCCTGACCCGGCTGCAGTCCATCCCCGAAGTGCTCAGCACGCGTACGTTGCTGGTCTTCGAGGAGGACGACCTGGACCCGGAGAGCTGACCCGTCAGCTGCCGCTGCGCAGGCCCGCGAAGGCCAGCTGCACGACGGCGTCGGCGACCTGCTCGCCCGACGAGGCACCACGGGCGTCAGGCTTGTACCACTCCACGATGGAGTTGATCATGCCGAAGAGCAGCCGGGTGGCGAGGCGCAGCTCGACGTCCGAGCGCAGGTCGCCGTCGGCGATGGCCTCCTTGAGCAGATCGGCGACCTGCTGGTCGAACTCCCTGCGCCGCTCCATGGCCCATCGCTCGGTGTCCGTGTTGCCGCGCACGCGAAGCAGCAGCGTCACATAGGGCAGCTCGGCGATCAGCACCTCGACGGTGCGGCGCGTGACGTGCTCCAGGCGCTGCACGGCGGTGCCCACGCGCGCGTGCTCCTCGGCGAGGATCCCGAAGAGCCCGTCGAGCGCCCGGCTCACCGCACGGCGCAGCAGCTCCTCCTTGCCGGACACGTGGTGGTAGATCGAGGACTTGGAGATTCCGGCCGCCTTGGAGAGGTGCTCCATGGACGTGCCGTCGTAACCGCGCTCGTTGAAGACCCGGACCGCCACCGTCAGGAGGGTCTCCGGGGTGTACGTGTCGCGCCGTGCGGTGGTCATGAGTATTCCTCTCGCACGGCCTGACGCCGCAGGGCCTGGGACGGCGCGTAACGCCCGTTCGGGTACTCGTCGTTCAGGAGGTCGAGCGCCTCGGCCACCCGGTAAGCAGTGAGACGACGGCCCCACTCGATCGGACCCAGCGGGTAGTTGACGCCCAGGCGCATGGCGGTGTCGATGTCCTCGGCGTCCGCCACCTCGCGCCCCACGGCGTCGAGGGCGAAGTCGATGAGCATCCACACCGTGCGCGCCACGATCATTCCGGGGGTGCGCCCGATGACGCTGACCTTCTTGCCGAGCGCCTGGAAGAGGCCGGTCGCCTCCTTCAGGGCTTGTTCGTCCACCCTGCTCGACGGGGCGAGGGCGATCCGGGTCGCGGCCCGGTAATCCAGCGCGAGGTCGAAGTGGATCGTGGGTTCCGCCGCCGCGTCGGCCGCGGTTCCGTCGGTCAGGGCGAGCTGCGCGCCACTGGGGAGCTCGATGAAGCCGGGGTAGCTCGGGACGCCCTTCCCACGGCTCACCCGGATGCCCGCCTTCCTGATCAGGTCGACGAGCGCGTCCGCCGGGAAGAGGTCTCCGTGCAGGGCGACGGACTCCGGGGCCTTCGCGGGCGCTGCCGTGTGCGGCTCCGGGCGCGGTGCGTCGTCGCCGTACGCGTACCAGCCCTGCCCCGACTTGCGGCCCAGACGACGAGATTCGACGAGCCGGCGCTGGGCGAGCGACGGCGTGAACTTGGGGTCCTGGAAGAAGGACTCCCACACGGAGCGGGTGACGGCCTCGTTCACGTCCTGGCCGATGAGGTCGGTGAGCTCGAAGGGGCCCATCTTGAAGCCACCTGATTCGCGCAGGACGGCATCGATGGTGGCCGGGTCGGCGGCGCGCTCCTCGTGGAGGCGCAGCGCCTCGGCGTAGAAGGGGCGGGCGATCCGGTTGACGATGAAGCCGGGGGTGTCCGCGCTGCGCACCGGGCTCTTGCCCCAGGACCGCGCCGTCTCGTACGCGCGCGTGGCGGCCGTTTCGTCGGTCGCGGAGCCGCTGACGACCTCGACGAGGGGGAGGAGCGGCGCCGGATTGAAGAAGTGCAGTCCGACGAAGCGGCCGGGCTTCTCGAGCGCGCCCGCGATGGCGGTGACGGAGAGGGAGGACGTGTTGGTGGCGAGGAGACAGTCCTCGTCGACGACCTTTTCCAGCTCCTCGAAGAGGCTCTGCTTGACGGGAAGTTGCTCCAGGATCGCCTCAATGACGAGTCCGCACCCGGCAAGATCGGCGATGCTGTCGACCGGTGTGATCCGGCTCCCGGCGGCGGACCGGTCGTCGGCGGTGAGCCTGCCCTTCTCGACGAGCCGGTCCAGGCGTGCGCCGATCGCGGCTGCCGCGGTCTTCGCCTGGCCCTCCACGGCGTCGTACAGCCGCACGGGGTGGCCGGCCAGCAGGGCGACCTGGGCTATGCCCTGTCCCATGGTGCCGGTGCCGACCACGGCCACGGGGCTGCTGAGCTCGAGTGCTGTCATGCTCGCGATCCTCCCGCACGAGATGTCCGCCGGAGGGCGCGGGGGTGCCCGGCGAGAAGTTGTCCACAGGTTCGGCGGACCCCCTTGTCCCGACCGATCGTTCGGTTACTCTAGCTCTGTCTGTCTGTTGCTGCCCACTGCTCCTGCCCACCGCCCTGCCCAGCTCGCCGGCTCGACGAAGAGCCGGCTCGACGAGGAGTTGGTCCGATATGGCCGCCGAACTCACCGCGCACCAGCTGATCGCCACGCACCGGCCCACGCTCGACCAAGCGCTGGAAACGATCCGCACGCGCGCGTACTGGTCACCGCACCCCGAGCACCCCAAGGCCTATGGAGAGAACGGCAGCCTGAGCCTGCCCGAGGGCAAATCCGCCTTCGACGCCCTCCTGGGCAGCCGCTTCGACCTCGACCAGCCGGGCACGGACGACTGGACAGGCGCGGAAGTCTCGCCGTACGGAACCGAGTTGGGCATCACGTACCCCCACCCGGACATCGACACGCTGCTGCCCGCGATGCGCGCCGGAATGCGCGCCTGGCGCGAGGCGGGCGCGGAAGTGCGCGCGATGGTCTGTCTGGAGATCCTGTCGCGCATCAGCGCCCGCACGCACGAGATGGCGCACGCGGTCATGCACACCAGCGGCCAGGCCTTCATGATGGCCTTCCAGGCAGGCGGACCGCACGCCCAGGACCGCGGCCTCGAAGCGGTGGCGTACGCGTACGTCGAGCAGGCGCGCACCCCTGACGCCGCCGAGTGGTCCAAGCCCCAGGGCAAGCGCGACCCGATCGCCCTGGACAAGCGCTTCACGCCCGTGGCGCGCGGCATCGCGCTCCTGATCGGCTGCAACACGTTCCCGACGTGGAACGGCTACCCGGGCCTTTTCGCCTCCCTGGCCACCGGCAACCCGGTCCTGGTCAAGCCCCACCCGCGTGCGGTGCTGCCGCTCGCGCTGACGGTGCGTGTCGCGCGCGAGGTCCTCGCCGACGCGGGCTTCGACCCGAACCTGGTGTGCCTGGCTGCCGAGCGGCCGGACGAAGGCATCGCCAAGACCCTCGCCGTCCGCCCCGAGATCAAGATCATCGACTACACGGGCTCGACGGCCTTCGGTGACTGGCTGGAGGCCAACGCCCGCCAGGCGCAGGTCTACACGGAGAAGGCCGGCGTGAACACGGTCGTCGTCGACTCGACGGACAACTACAAGGGGATGCTGTCCAACCTGGCCTTCTCCTTGTCGCTGTACAGCGGCCAGATGTGTACGACCCCGCAGAACCTCCTGATCCCCCGGGACGGCATCGCGACCGACGCCGGAGCCAAGTCGTACGACGACGTGGTGTCCGACCTCGCCGCATCGGTGAACGGCCTGCTCGGCGACGACGCCCGGGCGAACGGCATCCTCGGCGCCCTCGTGAACCCGGACGTGAAGGCCCGCCTTGAGGCCGCGGCGGGGCTCGGCGAAGTGGCTCTCTCCTCACGGGAGATCAGCAACCCCGAGTTCCCGGACGCCGTGGTCCGCACCCCGGTGATCGTCAAGCTGGACGGCGCGAAGCCGGACGCCGAGGCGGTCTATCTGAACGAGTGCTTCGGTCCCGTCTCCTTCGCCGTCGCGGTCGACTCCTCCGCGGACGCCGTGGAGTTGCTGCGCCGCACGGTGCGCGACAAGGGCGCGATGACGGTCGGCGCGTACACGACGTCGGACGAGGTGTCCGGCGCCGTTGAGGAGACCTGCCTGGAGGAGTGCGCCCAGCTCTCCTTGAACCTCACGGGCGGCGTCTATGTGAACCAGACAGCCGCGTTCTCGGACTTCCACGGCTCGGGCGGCAACCCGGCGGCGAACGCCGCCCTGTGCGACGGCGCCTTCGTGGCCAACCGCTTCCGGGTGGTGGAGGTGCGCAGGGACGCCTGACGCCTCACGGCGGGTTCAGGCCTCCGCACCCGGAGGCCTGCCCGCCGACCAGTGGAAGAGCGTCATCCCGACGCTGGTGGCCAGGTTGTAGCTGGAGACCTGGGGCCGCATCGGCAGCGAGACCAAGTGGTCGGCGCGCTCCCGCAGCTGCCCGGACAGGCCGCTGCGCTCGGACCCGAAGGCCAGCACGGCGTCGTCCGGCAGCTTGAGGCCGCGGATGTCCTCGCCCTCCGCGTCGAGCGCGAACACCGGCCCCGGCGGCAGCTCGGAGACGTCCGTCCGCTCGACGGCCGTGGCGAAGTGCAGGCCGGCGCCGCCGCGTACGACCGTGGGGTGCCAGGGGTCGACCGTGCCGGTCGTGACGACACCCGTCGCCCCGAACCCCGCCGCGAGCCGGATCACGGCCCCGGCGTTGCCCAGGTTGCGGGGGTCGTCGAGGACGACGACGGGCGCGGTCCTCGGCATGCGGGCCAGCGCGTCGAGATTGGCCGTACGGGAAGGGCGTACCGCGAGAGCGGCCACTTTGGTGGGATGCAGACGCGGCACAAGGGCGCGCAGAGCCGTGTCCGGGACCTGGACCAGGAGCGCGTCGAGTGCTTCCCTCACATCCGGCGCGAGCTCGTCGGCGAGGGCGAGTACAGCGGCCCTGTCGTCGGCCAACGCCGAGGGGATCACCGCTCCGAAGCGCAGCGCGTGCTTGATGGCGTGGAAGCCGTCGAGGAGCACGGAGGTGTCCGCGATCCCCCGCCAGGCGCGCACGGCATCGTCCGGATCACGCTGGTGCGTCCCGCTCATCCCGCGTACGTCCCGTTCATGAGGGGAAGCCTACGCGCGCGTGCTCGGTGGATTCCGGGGCCGGTTCCTCGTCCGCCCCGCGCTGTCCCGGCACCGTGCCACCGCGCGAGAACCGCGAAAACCGTGAGAACAGCGCTCCACGCGCGCGCGTCGTCCATTCCCCGACGCGCCGCAGGAACGACGTCGGCAGGAACACCGCGTCTGCCGCGATCATCGCGAGCGAGAAGAACGGCAGGCCGAGGACGACCGCGATGACCGCGTGCTCGCAGATCATGGCGGCGAGCAGGACGTTCTTGACGCGCCTGTTGAAAAGGGTGAAGGGGAAGGCGACCTGTACGGCGACCGTCCCGTACGTCACCAGCATCACCATGAGGCCGTGCGAGGCGAGCAGGTCGGAGAGCGCGGGCCAGGGGGAGAAGTAGTCGAGGCGCAGCGGGTAGTAGATGGCCGTGCCGTCCTGCCAGCGGCTGCCCTGGATCTTGTACCAGCCGGCCGTCGCGTAGATCAGACACGCCTCGACCATGATCACAAGGAGCGCGGCGTTGTGCGCGAGCTTGACGACGACGTCGAGCAGCTTGTGCGCCTCGCCGTCGGGCGCGCGCCGTCCGACGGCCCACCACAGACCGTGCGCCAGCCACAGTCCCCAGAAGACCAGCGACCATCCCCCGCTGAGCTCCCCCATGAACGTCACCACGCTGAGGCCGAGCCCAAGGACCCACCACAGCACGGGCCCGACCCTGTCGACGGGCGGCTCAGCCGCCTTCCCCTGCTCGACCGGTGTCTTCCCCTGCTCTACCGGCGTCTCCCCGGGTTGCTCCACCGATGCCGCACGCGCGCGTGCACGTGCGGCGCGCCGGGCGTCGAGCGACCAGACCTGGCCGCAGCGCGTGAACACCAGATAGGTCGCCATGAGGTGGATGACGTTGTCGCCGCCGTCGCCCATGAAAATGGAGCGGTTCTGCAGCGAGAGCACCCCGATCATGAAGATCACGGACATCGTGCGGGTGCGCCAGCCGAGCATCAGCAGGGCGCTGCTCAAGATGGCGAGCGCATAGACGGTCTCGAACCAGATGCGCCCGTCGGACCACATCAAGGCCGTGAAGGCGTCGTTCTCCGCGATGAGCTGTTGGGCCATGTCCCAGTTCCACGGGCTGTCGGGCCCGTAGAGCTCGTGGCGGTTGGGGAGTTCGCGCAGCAGGAAGAGCAGCCAGGTGGCGGCGAACCCGATGCGGATCACGGCGGTCTGGCGGGGCCCGAGAGCGGACGAGGTGATCCGCTCGATGCCGCGCCCGAGCTGGGAGCCGAAGCGGTTCATCGGGCGTCCCCCTCGGACTCCTGGGCCTTGCCCAGGGGCATGTCGTCGGGCGTCACGGACCACCACGACAACTGGCGGAGCACCGGTTTGGTGTTGACCTTCTCGTCGCTCCACTCGGGAGCGGTCACGTTCGTGGTCTTGGAGCGGACCTGGACGCGCTCGATGGTGGCGCCGCGCCCCATCGGCTCCTCGCGCTCGACGCGCATCACCACGATGCGGCGGATGTAGCGCTCCGAGAGCTCCCCGCGCAGGCCGCGGGGACGATTCTGCGCGTCGTGCGCCCCCACGTAGAAGTCCCAGGCCCTTCGCAGTTCGTTCTGCTGCGTGTGGCTGGGCAGCAGATTCCCGTCGATGGCGGCGCCGTCGCGCGCGGAGAGGTCGTACCAGCCGGTGGTCCGGGCGGTTCCGTCATCCGTACGGATCTCGGCGCGGGCCTGCACCGCGATGTTCTGCTGCATCGGGTTGGGCGCGAAGAGCTTCCAGTTCTGTTCGAACTCGGGGTAGATCCAGTCGTCGACGACCTGCCCGTGCTGCTTGGTCATGGTGTTCGCGGGGGCGACGTGCAGGAAGAGCATCCCGGCGTGGACGCAGGCCGTGACGGCGATGAGCGCCATCGCGAGCGCGCCCGCGACCTGGTAGCGGGGGGAGAGGGCGGCGAGGCCGGTGCGCTGCGGGGGCACGGCCGCGGTATCGGGGGGCGACGGGGCGTCGAGGGGTGGGGTCGGCGGCCCGTTCGGGTCGGCGGGTGGGATCGGCGGCTCGTTCGCGTTGTTGTCGATCGCGTCCATTCCGCCCCGATTCCCGATCCCGGACGGTGGTGCGCCCATCGGCCCGCCCGTCACACGGCTCTCTACCGCCCGCTTCGCACCGGAACGGTACTCATGCCTGCGCGCCAGGCACAGCGTCCGTGAAGTTATCCACAGGGTTGACACCTTATGGCGCTGAGCCGCACCATTGAATTCCACGAACCGAACGATCGGTCGGTAGCTAGCTAGAGGTCGAGGGGGACCGCGATGGCGACAGCAGCCGAGCATCAGACGGCCCGGTCCGAGCCGGACCGGGCAGCGGCCGACGCCGCACGCACAGCGGCGCACGAATCCGCTTTCGACGCCGCGGTCGCGGCCGACGAGCGCATCGAGCCGCGCGACTGGATGCCCGACGCCTATCGCGCCTCGCTGGTCAGGCAGATAGCGCAGCACGCCCACTCCGAGATCATCGGCATGCAGCCGGAAGCCAACTGGATCACGCGCGCACCGTCCCTGCGGCGCAAGGCGATCCTGATGGCCAAGGTGCAGGACGAGGCCGGCCACGGCCTGTACCTGTACAGCGCGGCCGAGACCCTCGGCGCCAGCCGCGACGAGCTGCTCGACAAGCTGCACTCGGGCCGCCAGAAGTACTCGTCGATCTTCAACTACCCGACGCTGACCTGGGCGGACGTCGGCGCGATCGGCTGGCTGGTGGACGGCGCCGCGATCACGAACCAGGTCCCGCTGTGCCGCTGTTCGTACGGGCCCTATGCCCGCGCGATGGTCCGCGTCTGCAAAGAGGAGTCGTTCCACCAGCGCCAGGGGTATGAATCGCTGCTCGCCCTCAGCCGGGGCACCGAGGCCCAGCACGCGATGGCGCAGGACGCGGTGGACCGCTGGTGGTGGCCGTCCCTGATGATGTTCGGTCCGCCCGACGACGAGTCGTCGCACTCGGAGCAGTCGATGATCTGGAAGATCAAGCGCCACTCGAACGACGAGCTGCGCCAGCGCTTCGTGGACATCTGCGTCCCCCAGGCCGAGTCGCTCGGACTCACCCTCCCCGACCCGGACCTCGTGTGGAACGAGGAGCGGGGACAGCACGACTTCGGAGCGATCGACTGGACGGAGTTCTGGGCGGTCCTCAAGGGCAACGGCCCCTGCAACGACCAGCGGATCACCCAGCGCAGGACCGCGCACGAAGAAGGCGCGTGGGTGCGCGAGGCAGCGGCGGCGTTCGCCGCCAAGCACGGGGAGGCGAAGGCATGAGCAGCTCGACCGAATGGCCGCTGTGGGAGGTGTTCGTGCGCTCCCGCCGCGGGCTCTCCCACACCCACGCGGGCAGCCTGCACGCACCGGACGCCGAGATGGCCTTGCGCAACGCCCGCGATCTGTACACCCGCAGAAGCGAAGGCGTCTCGATCTGGGTCGTGCCGTCCACGCAGATCACCGCCTCCTCGCCCGACGAGAAGGACTCCTTCTTCGAACCGGCGGGCGACAAGCCCTACCGCCACCCGACCTTCTACGACATCCCGGACGGGGTGAAGCACCTGTGACCACGCCACTGACCCTCACGGCCACCGCCACCGCCCTCGCCCTGGGCGATGACGCGCTGGTGCTCTCGCACCGGCTGGGGGAGTGGGCGGGCCACGCACCCGTCCTCGAAGAAGAGGTCGCCCTCGCGAACATCGCCCTCGACCTGCTCGGCCAGGCACGCGTCCTGCTCTCCCTGGCGGGGGACGAGGACGAACTGGCCTATCTGCGCGAGGAGCGCGCCTTCCGCAACCTCCAGCTGGTCGAGCAGCCGAACGGCGACTTCGCCCACACCATCGCCCGCCAGCTCTATTTCTCCACCTACCAGACCCTGTTGTACGGCCAGTTGGCGAGCGGAGACAGCACGTTCGCCCCGCTGGCGGCGAAGGCGGTCAAGGAAGTCGCCTATCACCAGGATCACGCGGAGCAGTGGACGCTGCGGCTCGGTGACGGGACGGCGGAGAGTCATGAGCGGATGCAGAGCGGTCTTGACGCGCTCTGGAGGTTCACCGGGGAGATGTTCCAGCCGGTGGAGGGCCTCGACAGCGCGCACGGCGCCCAAGGCGTCGACTCGCAGGCGCTGCGCGAGAGCTGGACGGCCTCGGTGACCGCCGTCGTGGAGAAGGCGACCCTGACCGTGCCCACCGGTCCGCAGGAAGGCGCCTGGGCCGCGGGCGCGGGCCGCCAGGGCCTGCACACCGAATCCTTCGGGCGGATGATCGCCGAGATGCAGCACCTGCACCGCAGCCACCCGGGGGCGTCATGGTGACCACCGCCCTGGAGGAAGAGCTCCTGGCCCTCGCGGGCTCCGTGCCCGACCCGGAGCTGCCGGTCATCACGCTCGCCGAGCTCGGGGTCCTGCGCGGCGTTCACGTCCGTGGCATCGGCAAGGTCGATGTCGAGCTGACCCCCACGTACACCGGCTGCCCGGCCATAGAGGCCATGACCGCCGACATCGAGCAGGTGCTGCGCGAGCGCGGCATGGCAGAGATCTCCGTGCACACCGTGCTCTCCCCCGCCTGGTCGACGGACGACATCAGCGCCGAGGGCCGCCGCAAACTGGCGGAGTTCGGCATCGCGCCACCGCGCCCGCACAGCACAGGCGAGCCGATACCGCTCACCCTCTCGGTCCGCTGCCCGCACTGCGGCTCGACCGACACCGAACTGCTCAGCCGCTTCTCGTCGACGGCCTGCAAGGCCCTGCGCCGCTGCGTCGCCTGCCGTGAACCGTTCGACCACTTCAAGGAGTTGTGATGGCACGCTTCCACCAGCTCCGGGTAGCGGCGGTCGAGCGGCTCACCGACGATTCCGTGACACTGACCTTCGAGGTGCCGCCCGCCCTGCGCGAGCAGTACGTGTACGCACCGGGCCAGCACCTGGCCGTCCGCCGTTTCGTCGACGGCACCGAGATCCGGCGTACGTACTCGATCTGCGCCCCCGCGCCCCACCCCGATCGCCCGTCGGAGCCGCGGACCCTGCGGGTCGGGGTGCGCTTCGTCGAAGGCGGCGCCTTCTCGACGTACGCCCTGAAGGAAGTCGCCGTCGGCGATGAGCTGGAGGTGATGACCCCGGGCGGGCGCTTCACGCTGGATCCGGCGCCCGGGCACTATGCGGCGGTGGTCGGCGGCAGCGGGATCACGCCGGTGCTCTCCATCGTCACGACGCTCCTGGAGCGCGAACCGAGCGCCACGTTCTGCCTCATCCGCAGCGACCGCACGGCCGCGTCGACGATGTTCCTGGAGGAGGTCGCCGACCTCAAGGACCGCTGGCCGGACCGGTTCCAGCTGGTCACGGTGCTCTCCCGGGAGGAGCAGCAGTCGGGGCTCGACTCCGGACGGCTCGACGAGGAGAGGCTCGGCAAGCTGCTGCCCGCGCTCCTGCCCGTCGAGGAGGTCTCGGGCTGGTTCCTGTGTGGTCCGTTCGGTCTGGTGCAGGGAGCGGAGAAGACACTGCGCCGCCTGGGCGTGACACGTCAGCGCATCCACGAGGAGATATTCCACGTGGACGACGGCCTCACCTCACCGGCGCTCGCCTCACAGTCGACCGCCGCCCTACCGACCGCCCCCGCGCACAGCACCGTGACGGTGACACTCGACGGGCGCTCAGGCACCTGGCCGGTCCAGGAAGGGGAGTCCTTGCTGGACACGGTGCTGCGCAACCGCGCGGACGCGCCGTACGCCTGCAAGGGCGGGGTGTGCGGGACCTGCCGGGCCTTCCGCGTCTCGGGCGAGGTGCGGATGAACCGCAACTTCGCGCTGGAGCCGGAGGAGACGGAGGCGGGGTATGTGCTCGCGTGCCAGTCCCATCCGGCCACGGACACGGTGGAGTTGGACTTCGACCGCTGACACCTGCACGGCTGCCGTCACTGTCCACTTCGCCGCTCCGTTCGCTGCCCCTCCGCCGCTCCGTTCGCTGCCCCTCAGCCGTTCCGTTCGCTGCCCCCTTCGCTGTTCCCTTCCCGTAGAACCTGTTCTATCTTGACGACCCGTCAGGAACGGCGGGCGTACGGGCGTAGTGGAGACAGAGCCGTCGGGCCGGTGCACGGGAGGACAAGCAGTGGACTTCACCTTCACCGAGGAACAGCAGGCGGCCGTCGAGGCGGCGAAGGCGCTCTTCGCGTCCGTAGCACCCGACGGGGTGCCGAGCCCGGCCCTCGTGCCGGGCGCCGTCGCCGAGGACTTCGACCGCGCGCTGTGGGCCAAGCTCGCCGGATCCGACCTGCTGAGCCTGCTCATCGAACCCGAGCACGGCGGTGCGGGCCTGGACGCCATCGCCCTCTGCCTGGTCCTGCGCGAGTCGGCGAAGAAGCTCGCCCGGGTTCCGCTCCTGGAGAGCAGCGCGGCCGTGTATGCCGTGCAGAGGTACGGCGACGAGGCATTGAAGCAGCGGATTCTGCCCGGGGCCGCCCGCGGAGAGCTCGTCCTGACTGTCGCGGCGAACGGCCGCAGCGGACACGACCCCGCCGAACTGTCCGTCACCGCACGGCAGGACGGCGACAGCTGGCTGCTCGACGGCACACAGACCGCCGTGCCCTGGGCACAGAACGCCGACTTCATCGTGGTGCCCGCCCACACATCCGCCGGCCGGACCGTCCTCGCCCTGATCCCCCGCGTGCACGAAGGCCTCACCCTCGCCGAGCAGGTGTCCACGAGCGGTGAGCGCCTCGGCGAGCTCAGTCTGGATTCCGTGCGGATCGGCGGCGGCGACGTCATCGAGGCCGACGGGGCCTGGGACTGGCTGCGCGATCTGCTCGCCACCGGGACCTGCGCGCTCGCGCTCGGCCTCGGCGAGGGTGTGCTGAGCATGACCAGCGAATACACCAGCAAGCGCGAGCAGTTCGGCTTCCCTGTCGCCACCTTCCAGGCCGTGGCGGTTCAGGCGGCCGACCGTTACATCGACCTGCGCGCGATGGAGGTCACCCTCTGGCAGGCCGCCTGGCGCATCAGCTCGGGCGCGAGCGGCGCGCTGCCCGTCACCGGAGACGTGGCCGTCGCCAAGATCTGGGCGTCGGACGGCGTACGCAGAGTCGTGCAGACGGCGCAGCACCTGCACGGCGGCTTCGGTTCCGACACCGACTATCCCCTACACCGCTACCACGCGTGGGCCAAGCAGTTGGAGCTGTCCCTCGGCCCGGCCGCAGCGCACGAGGAGGCCCTGGGCGACCTGCTCGCCGCCCACCCGCTCGGCTGAGACGGCGCCAGGTATCCCCCGGCATCCCCGGACATCCCAGGTATCCCCAGGCGCCCTCGGACATCCCGGATATCACCAGGTATCTAGATCACGGTGCCCGGCTGACCCTTGTCGTCGATCACGGGGCGCCCCGCGGCCTCCCAGCTCTGCATACCGCCGTCGACGTTCACCGCGTCGATACCCTGCTGGAGGAGGTACGTGGCGACCTGCGCCGAGCGTCCACCGACCCGGCAGATGACATTGACCTTGCCGTCCTGCGGGGCGGCCTCGGTCAACTCGCCGTAGCGGGAGACGAACTCGCTCATCGGGATGTGCAGCGCGCCCTCGGCGTGACCCGCCTGCCATTCCTCGTCCTCACGGACGTCGAGCAGAAAGTCGCCGCCAGTGAGGTCGCCGACGCCGACCGTGGGCACGTGAGATCCGAAAGCCATGCCCTGACGCTACCCGACGGTCTGAGAAATCGGCCAAGAGGCTAACGCCGCCGCCAATGACGCCGCCGACGACGTCGACTAAAACCGCGGCCGACTAAGAGGTGGTCAGCCGCGCAAGCTCGGCCTCGCGCTCGGTGACCTGCGCGAGCAACTGCTCGGCGATCTCTTCGAGAAGCTGGTCCGGATCGTCCGGCGCCATCCGCAGCATCGCGCCGATCGCACCCTCCTCCAGCTCCCGGGCGATCACGGTGAGCAGCTCCTTGCGCTGGGCGAGCCACTCCAGGCGTGCGTAGAGCTCTTCGCTCTTGTTCGGCCACTGCCGCTCGGCCACGGGGCCGGCGGCCCACTCTTCGGACAGCTCCCGCAGCAAGGCCTCGTCCCCACGGGCGTACGCGGCGTTCACCCGCGTGATGAACTCGTCGCGGCGGGCGCGCTCCCGGTCGTCCTGGGCCAGGTCGGGGTGGGACTTGCGGACGAGCTCGCGGTAGAGCTTGCGGGCCTCGTCGCTCGGCCGCACCCGCTGCGGCGGCCGCACCGACTGATCGGTCAGCATCGCGGCGGCCTCCGGATAGAGACCCTCGCCGTCCATCCAGCCGTGGAACAGCTCCTCGACACCCGGCATCGGCATGACCCGCGCCCGCGCCTCGTCCGCCTTGCGCCGGTCCTCCGGGTCACCGCTCCGGGCCGCGAGGGCCTCGGCGATCTCCGCGTCCAGCTCGTCCAGGCGCGCGTACATCGGGCCGAGCTTCTGGTGGTGGAGCCGGGAGAAGTTCTCCACCTCGACCCGGAAAGTCTCGACGGCGATCTCGTACTCGATCAGCGCCTGCTCGGCCACCCGGACCGCCTTCTCCAGACGGTCCTCGGGCCGCGCGGCGCCGCCCTGCCCCGCCGCCCCGTCAGGGGCTTCGCGACCAGCGGTCACAGGATCGGGATCAGGCGTCTGGGGCTGCGTCGGCTCGGTTTCCGGGGTCGTCACCCGTCCAGCGTAGGCCACCGTGACACGGCCCCGGCCGCACGGCATCCAGCCCCCGCCCCGCACCGCTCAGCCCCCGGCACACACTCCGCCCCACACCCCGCCTACCCGCTGCCGCTCCCCGCGGCCGCCCCTCGGCCTCATACCCCCGCCTCCGCAGCCACCCGCCCTTCCTTGACCGCACGCACCAGCTCCCCGTGGTCCGCCTCCGTCCGGTTCGCGTACGTCACCGCGAACGCCGCCACCGCCGTGTCCAGCTCGTCGTTCTTCCCGACGTACCCGGCGACGAGCCGCGGATCGGCGCTGTGCGCGTGCGCGCGGGCCAGCAGGGCCCCGGTCATCCGGCCGTAGTCGTCGATCTGGTCGGCTGCGAGCGCCACCGGGTCCACGCTGCCCTTGCGGTTCCTGAACTGCCGTACCTGGAAGGCCCGCCCGGCCACCGTCGTCCATCCAAGGAGGAAGTCGCTGACCACCTGCATCCGCTTCTGCCCGAGCACCACCCGGTGCCCCTCGTGCGCGACCTCCGGCACCGCGAAGCCCGCCATGGGCAGATGCGGAAGCAGTACGGAGGGCCGCGCCTCCTTGACCTGGAGCACCAGCGGCTCGCCCCGGTGGTCGAGCAGCAGCACGACATACGACCGCAGGCCCACACTGCCCGTGCCCACGACGCGGAAGGCCACGTCCTGGATCGCGTACCGCGCGAGCAGCGGCAGCCGGTCCTCGGACAGCGTGCCCACATACTCGCCGAGCGCGGAGGCGACCTCCTCCACCTCCGCGTCCGGTATCCGCCGCAGCACCGGCGGTGCGTCGACGAAGCGCCGACGCCCCGCACGGCCGTCCTCGCCATCGACGCGCTCGGTCGATTTGGCGGCGAACCGGGCGCTCGTGTTCTGCCGGGCCTTCTCGGAGACGCTCTCCAGGGTGCCGAGCAGGTCCCGTGCGTCCGTGTGCGAGACCAACTCCTCGTCCGCGATGGCGTTCCACGCGTCGAGCGCCGGAAGCTTCGCGAGCAGCCGCATCGTGCGGCGGTAGGACCCCACCGCGGCGAACGCCGCTTCCCGGCAGACGTCCTCGCTCGCCCCCGCCTCGCGCCCCGCGAGCACGAGGGATGCCGCGAGCCGCTTCACGTCCCACTCCCAGGGCCCGTGCCCCGTCTCGTCGAAATCGTTCAGATCGATGATCAGGCCGCCCCGCGCGTCCGCGTACAGGCCGAAGTTCCCCGCGTGCGCGTCGCCGCATATCTGGGCGCCTATCCCCGTCACCGGGGTCCGCGCGAGGTCGTACGCCATCAGACCGGCGGATCCGCGCAGGAAGGCGAAGGGCGAAGCGGCCATCCTGCCCATCCGGATCGGCGTGAGCTCGGGGAGCCTGCTGCGGTTGGTTTCTTCCACGGCCTCGACCGGATCGGGCCGCCCTTCGTCCTCGGCGAACCACTCGTGCGAGGCGCGGCTGACCCGCTCGCGCAGCGCCTTGCCCGCCCTCTTCGGCGAAACCCCGGAAACCCCCGAGCCCGCCGAATCCCCCGAACCCGCCGGGTCCGCAGACTCCTGCGAGGCCCACTCCGCGAACCCCTTCACGTACGGCAGCCGCGCACCGTTGATCCCCGCCATGACCACCCCCACCGTCCAGACCGTCACACCGTCACAGGCGGCCCTACATGGGCCTCACCTGGCATGAAGGTACCGCCGGGCGCCAATCGGCGTCAGAGCCTGTGGACAACCCACAACCTGTGGACAACTCGGCACACCGAACAGCCGCTCGTGACATACATCACCAAGCCGGAGCGGCCTGAACAAGCGCAAGCGGAGCGCCCCGGAACACGTAAGGAAACCGGCACCCCGGCACAACGAGAAGCGGGCCCCCACCAGGACTTTCATCCTGGTGGAGACCCGCTCCACATGGTGCGCGAGGGGGGAGTTGAACCCCCACGCCCTTTCGGGCACTGGAACCTGAATCCAGCGCGTCTGCCTATTCCGCCACCCGCGCATGGGTGTTGTCTTGGGTCTCTCACCGCTTCGTGCCGCTTGTTGCGAACACTGTTCGGTGCGAGCGCCTTCCGACATCCAGAAGATTAGCACGCTGCCGGGGGTGGATTCACATCCGTATTCGGGGGCACCTGCCCAGGTGATCCGCCGAGATCCGGGCCCGGCCGACCGACTTCCGCCGTACTCGGCGAAGCTGCACAGCCGGGTGCGGGACACTGGTTTGAGGCCCCCTCTACGATCCCTGTCAGAGGAGCCTGAGAGGAACCCGGAAGGATCCCGGAACCCTGGCGCGGGCATGCCTTGTGAGAGGCGACACTCATCGACTGGGCGGACAGGGGGAACCAGCCGATTTCCCGGTGCGTGGATACGATCAGTAAGCAGTACCAGGATGGCTACGACGGAGGAGGTGCCCCATGGGAGTCATGAAGAAGTTCGAACAGCGACTCGAAGGTCTCGTCAACGGCACCTTCGCCAAGGTGTTCAAGTCCGAGGTCCAGCCCGTCGAGATCGCCGGCGCCCTGCAGCGCGAGTGCGACAACAACGCGACGATCTGGAACCGCGAGCGGACCGTCGTCCCCAATGACTTCATCGTGGAACTCAGCGCGCCCGACTTCGAACGTCTGAGCCCCTACTCGGGACAGCTCGGCGACGAACTCTCCGGGATGGTGCGCGAGTACGCCAAGCAGCAGCGGTACAGCTTCATGGGCCCCATCAAGGTCCACCTGGAGAAGGCCGAGGACCTCGACACGGGTCTGTACCGAGTGCGCAGCCGCACGCTCGCGTCCAGCACGTCGCAGAGCCCGGAGCACGCCCCCGGCGGCCCTACAGGCCCCTCGGGCCCCTCAGGCCCGAGCGCCGGTCAGAGCCCCGCCAGGCCCCCCGCGGGCGGCGCAGGCGGCGGCTACGGCTACCCACAGCCCCCTCAGCCCTCCAGCGCGCCTCCCCCCATGCCCGCCGCGCCGCCCCCAGGCGGCCGTCCCGGCGGGGCCTCACCGGCACCGAGCCGCCCCCAGGGGCCCGGCGCCGGGCCTCTTCCGGGTGCGCAGGTACGGCGCTGGATCGAGATCAACGGCAATCGCCATCAGATCTCCCGCCCGACGCTGGTGCTGGGTCGCAGCACCGACGCCGATGTGCGGATCGACGACCCCGGCGTATCGCGCCGGCACTGTGAGATCCGGACCGGAACGCCCTCGACGATCCAGGATCTCGGGTCTACCAACGGCATCGTGGTAGACGGGCAGCACACCACCCGCGCTACGCTCCGCGACGGCTCGCGGATCGTCGTGGGCCAAACCACCATCGTTTATCGGCAAGCCGAAGGGTGAAGCGGGGGCAATGTCAGAGCTGACCCTGACGGTCATGCGGCTGGGTTTCCTAGCCGTTCTGTGGCTGTTCGTGATCGTGGCCGTCCAGGTCATCCGCAGCGACCTGTTCGGTACGCGCGTCACACAGCGCGGCTCGCGCCGTGAGAACGCGCGACCGCAGCAGGCCGCACGCCAGCAACAACAGCAGGCGGCAACACCACCTCCCCAGCGCCAGCAGCAGGGGGGCGGACGGCAGCGCCGTGGCGCCCCCAGCAAGCTGGTCGTATCCGAAGGGATCCTCGCGGGCACGACGGTCGCCCTGCAGGGCCAGACGATCTCGCTGGGCCGGGCACACGATTCGACGATCGTGCTCGACGACGACTACGCGTCGAGCAGGCATGCCAGGATCTACCCGGACCGTGACGGTCAGTGGATCGTCGAGGATCTCGGGTCCACCAACGGCACGTATCTGGACCGGACCCGACTCACCACCCCGACGCCCGTTCCGCTGGGCGCGCCGATCCGCATCGGCAAGACCGTCATCGAGCTGCGGAAGTAGTACTACGTCATGACAGAGCGCGAGCGGAGCGAGCGAGCCGAAACGGCTGTCCACACACTGGACGCCGGCGCGCTCCCGACCGGAGGGTGGGCACCGTGCGGATGTACCCGGAGCCGACGGGCGAGGTGCGCATGAGTCTGTCTTTGCGCTTCGCCGCCGGATCGCACAAAGGCATGATCCGGGAGGGGAACGAGGACTCCGGTTACGCCGGTCCACGTCTCCTCGCGATCGCCGACGGCATGGGGGGCCAAGCCGCGGGTGAGGTGGCGAGCTCCGAGGTGATCTCGACGCTCGTCACCCTCGACGACGACGTACCGGGATCGGACATCCTCACGTCGCTCGGCACCGCCGTGCAGCGGGCCAACGACCAACTGCGCCTGATGGTCGAGGAGGACCCCCAGCTCGAGGGCATGGGGACGACCCTGACCGCCCTTCTGTGGACGGGCCAGCGTCTGGGCCTCGTACACGTGGGCGACTCACGTGCCTACCTCCTTCGGGACGGCGTCCTCACGCAGATCACCCAGGACCACACCTGGGTGCAGCGCCTCGTCGACGAGGGCCGGATCACCGAGGAAGAAGCCACCACCCACCCGCAGCGCTCCCTGCTCATGCGGGCGCTCGGCAGTGGCGAGCACGTCGAACCGGACCTCTCCATCCGTGAAGTCCGTTCCGGCGACCGCTATTTGATCTGCTCGGACGGTCTCTCCGGCGTCGTGTCGCACCAGACGATGGAAGACACCCTCGCGAGCTACCAAGGCCCGCAGGAGACCGTGCAGGAGCTCATCCAGCTCGCGCTGCGCGGCGGCGGACCCGACAACATCACGGTGATCGTCGCCGATGTCCTGGACATCGACAGCGGCGACACCCTCGCGGGACAGCTCTCCGACACCCCCGTGGTCGTCGGCGCGGTCGCCGAGAACCAGCTCCAGGCGCAGGACGACGGCGCCATGCAGACCCCCGCGGGCCGCGCGTCCGGTCTTGGCCGTCCGGTGCCTCCGCAGCCCTCAGGAGGCGGCTTCGGGCCGCCCGGGAGCGGCGACACGACGGGGTACGTTCCCGAAGGGAACTTCGGCGCGTACAGCGACGAGGACTTCGTGAAGCCCGGCGGCGGCCGCAAGTGGCTCAAGAGATCGCTCTACACCGTGCTCGCCCTTGCGGTCATCGGCGGCGGCCTGTACGGCGGCTACCGCTGGACCCAGACCCAGTACTTCGTAGGCACGAACGAGAAGAACGTCGCCCTGTACCGCGGCATCGACCAGGATCTGGCGTGGGTCAGCCTGTCGAAGGTCGAGGAGAACTACCCGAAGATCGAACTCAAGTACCTGCCGCCGTACCAGCGCAAGCAGGTCGAGGCGAGCATCGAAGAGGGCAACCTCGACGACGCCAAGAGCAAGATCGAGGAGCTCGGCCTGCAGGCCTCGGCCTGTGAGAAGGACGCCAAGCGTCGCGAGGCCGAGCGTGAGAACGCCAAGCCCGGCGAGGGCGAGGCGGGCGGCACCACCGGCCTGTCCGCCAAGGCCCCCACCGACGATCCGACCGATCCGAGCACCCCGTCGGGCACGAACGACAAGAACGACAAGAACAGCACGACCGACAAAAACAAGTCCAAGACCGCACCGACTCCCACACCCGGCCCCAGTCTCTCCCAGGACGAGGAGAAGCTGGTCCCGCTGTGCGGTAAGCAGTAAGCAGCCGTTGGGGGCCTTTGCACGCCATGAGCAGTAGCACTACACATACGTCGACCATCGGCGCGATCGGGGCGCCGAGCAGGCGCAACACCGAGCTCGCGCTCCTCGCGTTCGCCGTCGTCATCTCGCTGTTCGCCTACATCAACGTGGGCCTCGCGATCGACGGCAAGATGCCTGCCGGCATGCTCGGTTACGGCTGCGGTCTCGGGCTGCTCGCGTCCGTGTCCCACATCGTGGTGCGCAAATTCGCACCGTACGCCGACCCGCTGCTGTTGCCCCTGGCGACGCTCCTGAACGGCCTCGGTCTGGCGGTCATCTGGCGCCTCGACCAGTCCGAGCGGCTGCAGAACCTCGCCGACTTCAGCCCGGCCGCGCCGAACCAGCTCAAGTACTCCGCGATCGGCATCGCGCTGTTCATCGGCGTACTGCTCCTGCTCAAGGACCACCGCGTCCTGCAGCGCTATACGTACATCTCGATGGTCGGCTCCCTGATCCTGCTGTTGCTGCCCCTGGTTCCCGGGCTTGGCAAGAACGTGTTCGGCGCCAGGATCTGGATCCACGTCGGCGGATTCTCCATCCAGCCCGGTGAGTTCGCGAAGATCGTCATCGCGATCTTCTTCGCGGGCTATCTCATGGTGAAGCGAGACGCCCTGGCGCTGGCCAGCCGGCGCTTCATGGGCCTGTACCTGCCGCGTGGCCGTGACCTTGGCCCGATCGTCGTCCTCTGGATCCTCTCGATCCTGATCCTGGTCTTCGAGACCGACCTCGGTACCTCGCTGCTGTTCTTCGGCATGTTCATCGTCATGCTGTACGTCGCCACGGAACGCACCAGCTGGATCGTGTTCGGCATTCTGATGTCCGCGGTCGGCGCGGTCGGCGTCGCCTCCTTCGAACCGCACGTCAAACAGCGCGTCGCCGCGTGGCTCGACCCCCTGCACGAGTTCGAGCTGAGCCAGCAGGGCGTGATCGGCCACTCCGAGCAGGCCATGCAGGCCTTGTGGGCCTTCGGTTCCGGCGGCACCCTCGGCACCGGCCTCGGACAGGGCAACTCCGACCTCATCAAGTTCGCCGCCAACTCGGACTTCATCCTCGCCACCTTCGGCGAGGAGCTCGGCCTCGCCGGGATCATGGCGATCATGCTGATCTACGGGCTGATCGTGGAGCGCGGTGTGCGCACGGCCCTCGCCGCGCGCGACCCGTTCGGCAAGCTCCTCGCGATCGGCCTGTCCGGCGCCTTCGCCATCCAGGTCTTCGTGGTCGCGGGCGGCGTCATGGGGCTGATCCCGCTGACGGGTATGACCATGCCCTTCCTCGCGTACGGCGGTTCATCGGTGATCGCCAACTGGGCGCTGATCGGCATCCTGATCCGCATCAGCGACACGGCCCGCCGCCCCGCGCCCGCCCCTGCCCCGAATCCCGACGCCGAGATGACCCAGGTGGTCCGACCGTGAACAAGCCCCTGCGCCGGATCGCGATCTTCTGCGGGCTCCTCATCCTCGCCCTGCTCGCCCGGGACAACTGGCTCCAGTACGTTCAGGCCGACACCCTCGCCAAGGACGAGAAGAACCCTCGCGTCACCATCGAGCGGTATGCCACGCCACGCGGCGACATCATCGTGGACGGCAAGCCGGTCACCGGCTCCAAGGAGACCGGCGGCAGCGACCTCAAGTACAAGCGGACGTACAAAGAGGGCCCCATGTGGTCCCCGGTCACCGGCTTCGCCTCGCAGAGCGTCGGCGCGACGCAGCTGGAGTCCATCGAGGACGGCATCCTGACCGGCAACGACGACCGGCTCTTCTTCCGCCGCAGCCTCGACCTGCTGACCGGTGAGAAGAAAGAGGGCGGCAACGTCGTCACGACGCTCAACTCGGACGCGCAGAAAGCCGCGTACAAGGGTCTGAGCGGCCTCGGCAAGGGCGCGGTCGCCGCGCTCGACCCCTCCACGGGCGCGATCCTGGCCCTCGCCTCCGCTCCGTCGTACGACCCCTCCAGCTTCGCCGGAACGGACGGGTCCGCCTTCCAGAAGCTGGACAAGAACAAAGACCAGCCGATGCTCAACCGCGCCCTGCGCGAGACGTACCCGCCCGGCTCCACCTTCAAGGCGGTCACCGCCGCGGCGGCCCTGGAGCACGGTCTGTACGACGACATCGACGCGCCCACCAAGTCCCCGCTGCCCTGGACGATGCCCGACACCACGCAGCCGCTGCCGAACGAGGGCAACCTCCCCTGCAAGAACGCCTCGCTGCGTGAGGCGCTGCGGGTGTCCTGCAACACCGTCTTCGGCAAGATCGGCTCGGACCTCGGCAAGGACAAGATGACCGAGACGGCCGAGAAGTTCGGCTTCAACGAACAGCAGTTCGTGCCGGTCCGCTCGAACGCCTCCGTCTTCCCCAAGAAGATGGACAGGCCGCAGACCGCGCTCTCCTCCATCGGCCAGTTCGAGACGGCCGCGACGCCGCTGCAGATGGCCATGGTCGCCTCGGCCATCGCCAACGACGGCAAGCTGATGGAGCCGTACATGGTCAGCGAGCTGCAGGCGCCGAACCTCGACGTGATCGAGAAGCACTCGCCCAAGGAGATGAGCCAGCCTCTCTCCGAGGAGAACGCGCAGAAGCTCCAGGACATGATGGAAACGGTCATCAACGACGGCACCGGCACGAACGCCAAGATTCCCAACGTCACCGTCGGCGGCAAGACCGGTACGGCCCAGCACGGCATCGACAACAGCGAGAACCCCTACGCCTGGTTCATCAGCTACGCCAAGACCGACGACGGTTCGCCGGTGGCCGTCGCCGTGGTCGTCGAGGACAGCAAGGCAGGCCGCGACGACATCTCCGGTGGTGGTCTGGCCGCCCCCATCGCCAAGGACGTGATGAAGGCGGTTCTCGACAGCAAGAAGTGACCCCCGTCACGACTCCTCCACATCAGTGCACGTTGCGATACCGGTCCTGTATCGGGTGACGGTGGCGGCCGGGTCACGTAAGGCGAGCCGGGTACGGTATGCCCGGACAGCACACCGCCGGACCACACAAGGGTGCGGTCGGGACTGACGGAGAGGGCTGGAATAGCTATGGAAGAGCCGCGTCGCCTCGGCGGGCGGTACGAGCTGGGCCAGGTGCTCGGCCGAGGCGGGATGGCGGAGGTCTACCTCGCGCACGACACCCGTCTCGGACGCACCGTGGCGGTGAAGACGCTGCGGGTCGACCTCGCGCGCGACCCGTCGTTCCAGGCCCGGTTCCGCCGTGAGGCCCAGTCGGCCGCCTCGCTCAACCATCCTGCGATCGTCGCGGTCTACGACACCGGCGAGGACTACGTGGACGGGGTCTCGATCCCGTACATCGTGATGGAGTACGTCGACGGATCCACCCTGCGCGAGCTGCTGCACTCCGGGCGCAAGCTGCTGCCCGAGCGCGCCATGGAGATGACCATCGGCATCCTCCAGGCCCTGGAGTACTCCCACCGCAACGGCATCGTCCACCGCGACATCAAGCCCGCGAACGTCATGCTGACGCGCAACGGCCAGGTCAAGGTCATGGACTTCGGCATCGCCCGCGCCATGGGCGACTCCGGGATGACGATGACGCAGACGGCGGCGGTCATCGGCACCGCGCAGTACCTCTCGCCGGAGCAGGCCAAGGGCGAGCAGGTGGACGCGCGAAGCGACCTCTACTCCACGGGCTGCCTGCTCTACGAGCTCCTGACCGTTCGCCCGCCGTTCGTGGGCGACTCACCGGTCGCGGTCGCCTACCAGCACGTACGGGAAGAGCCCCAGGCCCCCAGCGTCTTCGACGGCGAGATCACGCCGGAGATGGACGCCATCGTCCTGAAGGCCCTCACCAAGGACCCGGACTACCGCTACCAGTCGGCCGATGACATGCGCGCCGACATCGAGGCCTGCCTCGACGGCCAGCCCGTCCAGGCGACCGCCGCCATGGGCGCGGTCGGATACGGCGGCCACCCGGACGACCAGCAGACGGCGATGCTGCGCCCGCAGAACGGCGGCGGGCAGACGTCGATGATGCCGCCGGTCGGCCCGGACGACGGCTACGACGACCATTCACGCCGCCGCCAGAAGAAGAGCAACACCTCCACGATCCTGCTCGTGCTCGCGGGGATCCTTGTCCTGGTGGGCGCGATCCTGATCGGGAAGTGGGCGTTCACCGGCGGCGGTGGCGACGATTCGATCAAGGCACCGAACTTCGTCGGCGAGAAGCTCGCCGAGGCCAAGAAGTCCGCCAAGAACGTGGACCTTGTGCTCGACGACACCGAGCACAAGCCGTGCGAGAAGTTCCCGAAGGGCGAGATCTGCTCCCAGGACCCGGGCGCGAACGCCTCGGTCAAAAAGGGCGACACGATCAACGTGACGGTCTCCACGGGGGCGCCGAAGGTCGCGGTGCCGAGCGTCATCGGCCTGGACATCGACAAGGCCACCGAGAAACTCGAGGCCGACAAGTACCAGTTCAAGGTCGAGCCCAACCAGGTGGAGTCGCCCGAGACCCCCGGTGAGGTCCTCGAGCAGGACCCGACGTCCGGTACCGAGGTGCAGAAGGGAAGCACCATCACCCTTGACGTCGCCAAGAAGGCCGCGAAGTCCACGGTCCCCGACGTCACCGGCAAGACCTGCGACGAGGCCAAGGCCCAGCTGAAGAGCAACGACCTCGTCGGTACGTGCGAGGAAGAAGAGAACGCGGACGTCGATCCCGGCAAGGTGTTCTCGCAGAGCCTCGCCCCGCAGACCGAGGCCGATCCCAACTCCACGGTCACGCTGAAGGTCGCCAAGGCCGCCGAGAAGGCCACCGTGCCGACCCTCACCGGCCAGAAGCTCAAGGACGCCCGCAAGGCCATCGAGGACGCCGGTCTGACGGTCGGCACCATCACAGGACCGCAGGACGACGACGCCCTTGTGGTCCTCTCCCAGCCCGCCGCCAACGAAGAGGTCGACCCCGGCTCCGGGGTCAACCTGACCACGGCGGGCGGCAACCAGGGGGACAACGGCGGCGGGAACGGCGGGGACGGAGGCGGCTTCCTCGGAGGCAACGCGGGCTTCTCCCGCCACGACGAGGACTGACCGACTGACCCCGCAGCAGTACTTACTGCAGTAAGTACTGCTGCAGTACACGGGAAGAGCCCCGGAGACCGCCGAGCAGGCGGTGTCCGGGGCTCTTCCCGTGTGTGGCCGTGCGTGGCCGTACGTGGTCGTGCGTGCGTGGCCGTGTGTGGTCCAGGTGGTCAGTCCAGCTCCGCCGGCGGCGTCCGCTTGTTGTCGACCTTCTCGACGCGCTCCAGCTCGCCCCACACCACATAGCGGTAGTTGGACGTGTAGACCGGCGTGCACGTCGTCAGGGTGATGTAGCGGCCCGGCTTCTTCACGCCGGATTCCTTCGGGACCGGGTTCAGGACGTTCACGTTGTACTTCGATGTCTCGGGCAGCGTCGAGTACACCTTGTACACGTACCACTTGTCCCGGGACTCGAAGACGATCGCGTCGCCCTTCTTGATCTTGTCGATCTTGTGGAACTTCGCGCCGTGCCCGTCGCGGTGCGCGGCCAGCGTGAAGTTGCCTTCCTTGTCCTCGGGGAGCGCCGACTTGATCGGGTCCTCGTAGTAGCCCGCGACGCCGTGGTTGAGCACCTTGCTGCTGGTGCCCTTGCTGACCAGGACCTCGCCGCCGCCCATCGCGGGGACATGGAGGAAGCCGATGCCGTCCTTGGTGTTCAGGTTCCCCGGGCCGCCCGCCCAGCGGTCGCGCACCTTGTCGCCCTGCTGGTGCGCCTCGCGGTCCGCGACGACGTTGGTCCACCACAGGGAGTAGACGACGAAGAGACCGAGCACCAGGCCCGCGGTGATGAGGAGTTCACCGAAGACACTGACCGCCGTGGCGAGGGGACCGCGGCCCCGGCGTCGCGGTGCGGGCGCCTCGTCCTGCTTCTCGTCGTGGTCGGCGTGGTCGGTCGTCGCTGCCACTGGATCTGCCCCGTTCTCACCGTGCTAGTTGACGAGCGCGCTCGGCTTTCCCTTGCCGCGCGGCCGTTCCTCGACCATCTTGCCCCAGACGATCATTCGATACTTACTCGTGAATTCCGGGGTACAGGTGGTCAGTGTGATGTACCGGCCCTCTTTGGTGAAGCCCGACCCGGGAGGGACAGGACCGATCACCGAGGTGTTGCTGGGCTGGGTCTGCGGCAGGATGCTCGCCATCTTGTAGACGAAGTACTCGTCCTGCGTCTCCACGACGATGGGGTCGCCCGGTTCGAGCTGATTGATGTACCGGAACGGCTCGCCATGGGTGTTGCGATGCCCGGCGACCGCGAAGTTGCCCTTCTTGGCGTCCGGCATGGGCGTCTTGGTGGCGCCCTCGTTGTAGTGGCCGACCATGCCGCGGTCCAGGACCTTCGACTTGTCGATGCCCTCGGCGATCGGCACGACCACGTCGAGGCGGGGGATGTGCAGGAGCGCGAAGCCCTGGCCCGGCGCGAAGACACCCGGTTTGCCCTTGCCCTTCGCCCACGACTCCTGGAGGTCGCTCGCGGCGCCGTCGGCCTGCTGGTGGGCGCGGATGTTCGTCCACCACAGCTGGTAGGTGACGAAGAGCAGCATCAGTACGCCTACGGTGATGAACACCTCGCCGATCCCCCGGCTCACCACAGCGCCGGCGGAGGGCCTGCGGGCGCGCTCGGCGCGACGGGCCTCCACACGCGAGAGAGGGGCCGCGGACTCCGCTGACTCCGCGGTAGAGCGCGGGGCGGCGCGCGATGCACCCTTCTTGGCGGCCTTGCGACGGGCGGCCCGGCCCCCGCCTTCCGGCGGCCTTTCGGTGACCGGCTCCGGGTCGACTGCGGCTTCGACTATTCGGCGCGTGTCCGCCGTCCTCAGCCCTACCGTCTCGTCGTCGAACGGCGGCTGGGGCTGTCGGGATTGCGGCTGAGGCTGGAGCTTGGGCTGTTGAGCCTGCGGCTGCGGCTGGGGCTGTTGGGCTTGCGGCTGCGGCTGCGGCTGCGGCTGCGGGGCCTCGGGTATCGGTTCGTGCGCGGGCGTCGACCGCTGGGGGGCGTACGCGCCGTACAGCTCTTCGTACGTCGGCTCCCGCACCCCGCCCTGCCAGTCACGGGCATACCCCTCGGGGTCGTACCACTCCTGCTCCTCAGGCCGCGGTTCCGGACGCGGCTCAGGCTCCGGCTGCGGTTCCGGACGCGGCTCAGGCTCAGCGGGCCCGCTGCGGAACCACGGCGAAGGATGCTGACCCGGCAGCGGATCGGTCAGCGGATCGGCGAGGTGGTCGACGGCCGCCTCGAACGCCCCGGGCTCCTCAAACGCCCCGGACTCCCCGTGCGACGCGTGCTGCTCGTCGTACGGAAGTCCTGAGGAGTCGCGCTCGGGGCGCAGCGCGGTCACGCCGTGGCCCTGCCCACCACCGGGGCAAGACCGCTCGACCGACCGACCGCCCCCTCGTCCCCGCACTCGACGAGCCAGTTGGCGAGCATGCGGTGGCCGTGCTCGGTGAGCACCGACTCGGGGTGGAACTGCACGCCCTCGACCGGCAGCTCACGGTGGCGCAGGCCCATGATGATGCCGTCCTCCGTGCGCGCGGTCACCTCGAGCTCGGCCGGAACCTTGGTCGGCTCGGCGGCGAGCGAGTGATAGCGCGTCGCGATGAACGGCGACGGCAGCCCGGCGAAGACACCCTTGCCCCCGTGTGTCACCGGGGACGTCTTGCCGTGCAGCAACTCCGGCGCACGGTCCACCACGCCGCCGTACGCCACCGCCATCGACTGCATGCCGAGGCAGACGCCGAAGACGGGCACACCGGTGTCGGCGCAGTGCCGCACCATGTCCACGCAGACGCCGGCCTGCTCGGGCGTGCCCGGCCCCGGCGACAGCAGGACACCGTCGAAGCCGTCCTGCGCGTGACGCAGCTCGACCTCGTCGTTGCGCACGACCTCGCACTCGGCACCCAGCTGGTAGAGGTACTGGACGAGGTTGAAGACAAAGCTGTCGTAGTTGTCGACGACGAGGATGCGGCTGGGACGGCCTTGACGGCCTTCGGTGCTCACCGGGCGCACTGGGCTCGCAGGGCTCACAGGACTCACTGGCCGTCCACCGTCACGTCGTTGAAGGGAAGCAGCGGCTCGGCCCAGGGGAAGACGTACTGGAAGAGCACGTAGACCGCAGCGAAGACGAGCATCAGCGAGAGCAGCGCCCTCACCCATGCGTTTCCCGGCAGATGCCGCCAGATCCAGCCGTACATGCCGTCCCTTCCGTAGCCGTACGGCACCAGACTAACGGCGCAGTGCCTCCGGTTTCCCGGCCTCGACGGGCTGGGTCGCATCGAGGTGCGCCCAGACGATCAACCGGTGGCTGTGGCCCCACTCTGGCTCACAGGTTGTAAGGGTGAGGTAACGGCCAGGACCGTCGAATCCGGACTTGCGCGGAACCGCGTCGATGACGCCGATGTCGCCGGGCAGCGTCTTGTAGGGCCTCTTGTCGATGCGGTACGTGAACCACGTGGCGCCGTCGGTCAGGACCACGGGGTCGTTCGGACGCAGCTTCGGGAAGTCCTTGAACGGGTCTCCATACGTGCGGCGGTGGCCGGCCACGGAGAAGTTGCCCCGCTGGCCGAGCTGCGCGGTGTCCCCGTAGTGACCGAGCCCCTTCTTAAGGATGTCGGTCCCTGTGCCCTGGAGTACCGGTTTGTTCCACGTGAAACCGAACCGCGGGATGTACATGACGGCGAAGGGCTTGCCGTCCTCGTAGGGATCGGGCTTCTTCGGCGACGACGCCTCCGAAGGCTCGTCATCCGTACGCGCGGGCACCGAACCCCGCGCCCACTGGTCCTGGAGCCTGTCGATCTGGCCGTCCATGGCGCTGTCGGCCTTCACGCCGGTCCAGAACAGGACGTACACCACGAAAAGCACGATCAACGTGCCGACGGTGATGCACAGTTCGCTGAACGTCCTGACGAGCACTCGCACCGACACAGGCTCCCCCAGCGGCTTACTCCACGGGCTTCGCGTAGTGGAGATCCACTGTGCCCGAGTAGCCGGGAAGAGTCATCGCCCCGTCGTCATCGACTTTCCACCCGAGGCCGTACGCGTTGACGTACAGCATGTAGTTCTGGATCTGCGGAGACGCGGCGAGCGCCGTCTTGAGCTTCTCCGGGTCGCCGACCGCCGTCACCTTGTACGGCGGCGAGTAGACGCGGCCCTGGAGGATCAGGGTGTTTCCCACACAGCGGACGGCGCTGGTGGAGATGAGCCGCTGGTCCATGACCTTGATGCCCTTGGCGCCGCCCTGCCAGAGCGCGTTGACCACGGCCTGGAGGTCCTGCTGGTGGATGACCAGGTCGTTGGGCTGGGGCTCGGGGTAGCCGGGGAGCTTGGCGGTGGCGTTCGGCGGGGCGTCGGCGAGGGTGACGGAGACGGCCTCACCGCTGAGCTTCTTGGTGCCCGCGTTCTGCTCCAGGGCCTTGAGCCGCGCGTCGTCGGCCTTCGTACCGCCGTTGTCGCGCTCGGCCAGGGACTCGACGTCGTCGCGCAGCGAGCCGTTGGACTCGTCGAGCTTGCCGTTCTTGTGGCTGCGCTCCTCGATGAGGTCGGAGAGCTTCAGCAGAGAGGCGTCGGTGCGGATGTTCGTACCCTTGGCCGTGTTGAAGCTGGTGAAGAAGATGAGGCCCGCGAGCGCGAAAACGGCGGCCGTGAGGAACCGGACCGGCCGCCAGCGAGAACGGCGACCCGGACCTGCGGGGGAGTCGGCAAGATTGCTCAACGTACCCTTATCTCCTTCAGCGCCGCGGAAGCACTACGCTAACGGACGCCCGGGGGAGGGCTCAGCTCCCCGTATCGACAGGAGAGACCCTCGTGCCGAAGTCACGGATCCGCAAGAAGGCCGACGATTACACGCCGCCCGCGAAGAAGGCGACGAACATCAAGCTGACCAGCCGTAGCTGGGTGGCTCCGGTGATGCTAGCGATGTTCCTCATCGGGCTCGCCTGGATCGTCCTCTTCTACGTCACCGACGGCAAACTGCCGATCGACCCGCTGGGCAACTGGAACATCGTGGTCGGCTTCGGCTTCATCGCTGCGGGGTTCGGCGTCTCCACGCAGTGGAAGTAGCGCTGTTCCACCGGCTGCGAACGCGCTCTTCAGAGCGGCGAGAGCAAGCCTTGCCCTGAGTTATCCACAGCGCTATCCACACTGGGGACCAAACTGGGGAAAAGAAAGACGATCTGTGGATAACCCTCGTGATGTTGACGCCGGTATGACTGGTCGATCGTCATCCGAGCCACCGCTGGCCCCTTGTCCTTCCTGGGGAAACCCAGGTCAGTGACAAGGGGCACAGCTGTTCCCCACAACATGCACAAGATCCGGCACACGCTGTGGACAACATGGGGCTGCGGACGGTATCCCAGCCCCGATTGCCGGTTTCAGCCGAGCTGAGCGGTCCTGATGATCACAGTCGCCAGGACCACGACCAGCACCACGGCGCAGGTCCCCCACTGCACGAGCGACCGCCGCTCGCGGGGCGCGTGCACCATCCCGTACGCGATCGCGACACCGGCGACCAGACCGCCGACGTGCGCCTGCCAGGCGATGCCGTTCATGGTGAACGTGAAGAGCATGTTCAGCGCGAGCAGCGCGATGACCGGGCGCATGTCGTAGTTCAGGCGCCGCATCAGGACCGCGGTGGCGCCGAGCAGGCCGAAGATCGCTCCGGATGCCCCGAGCGAGGCGTCGCTCGCGCCGACGAGGACATAGGTGAGCGCGCCGCCCGCCAGGCCGGAGAGCAGATAGAGCGCGATGTAGCGGGCGCGGCCGAGCGCGGCTTCCAGGGGGCCGCCGAGCCACCACAGACCCAGCATGTTGAACGCGATGTGCCAGATCTCCTGGTGCGCGAACATGGACGTGACCAGGCGGTACCACTGGCCCTCGGCGATGCCCTCGGTCGGCGCGTACGGATAGGGCGGCCATTCGCCGACCAGGACGAGATCGCCGAAGAGTCGGTCGTTCGCCTGGATCGCGATGAACACAAGAACGTTGATCGCGATCAGGATCTTGGTGATCAGGCGCGGATCGGCGGCGATCGAGCCGCCCGCGATGGTGCGCGGCTGGTTGGCCGCGGGCGTGTGCCCCGTGCCCGAGCCCTCGCGCACACACTCGGGGCAGTGGAAGCCGACCGAGGCGCTGATCATGCACTCCGGGCAGATGGGGCGCTCGCAGCGGGTGCAGCTGATGCCGGTCTCGCGGTCCGGATGCCGATAGCAGCGGGGCAGGTTCGATGCGTCCTGTGGCCCCTGCGGGCTGCCTGGTGCCTGGTCCATGGGGTCCCCTCAATATCCGTACAAAGGCACAGCTGCACCCACACGTGCGAACGCGCCGCCCCGCCCTTCCTTACGGATGGGCGGGGCGGTTTGGTTCCCTCGCGGGGTGCGCCGGTATCAGCGGGAGGCGCCGGTGTCAGCGGGATGCGCCGGTGTCAGGCGCCGCGGGTCTCGATGACGACGGACTCGATGACCACGTCGTTCACCGGGCGGTCGGTGCGCGGGTTGGTCTGCGTGGCCGCGATCTCGTCGACGACCTTCTGGCTCGCCGGGTCGGTGACCTCACCGAAGATGGTGTGCTTGCGGGTGAGCCAGGCGGTCGAGGAGACCGTCACGAAGAACTGGGAGCCGTTGGTGCCCGGGCCCGCGTTGGCCATGGCGAGCAGGTAGGGCTTGTCGAAGGAGAGGTCGGGGTGGAACTCGTCCTCGAACTCGTAGCCGGGGCCACCCGTGCCGTTGCCCAGCGGGTCGCCACCCTGGATCATGAAGCCGCTGATGACTCGGTGGAAGACCGTGCCGTCGTAGAGCCTGCCCGTGGTCTTCTTGCCCGTCTCCGGGTTGACCCACTCGCGCTCGCCCTGGGCGAGCTCGACGAAGTTCTTGACCGTCTTCGGCGTGTGGTTGGGGTGCAGCAGCACCTCGATGTCGCCTCGGTTGGTCTTCAGGGTGGCGTAAAGCTGCTCGGCCACGGTCCGCCTTCCGTTGTCCTCTATGACGTCCTGATCCTCGCACGGACCCGATTGGGACGAGTAACCACCGAGTGGGCGCGCGGCGCGACGATCCGTGGCATTGTCGGCGAAGAACTCTCCTTGTACCGATTTGATCAAATTGATCACACCCGGATGCCCGCCCTCTCATGCCTTGGAGCCATCCAAAAGGCATGATCCTTGAAAGGGTGGAAAGGTGACATACCTATAAGCCACCGAGGAGGAGGATCCCGTGACCCGCATCGACAGCGTGCGCGCCGCGACCGGTTCCGCGAGGGACAGCGTGCGGCATGCCGCGGAGGCGGTGGCCCCCTACGCCGGCACGGCCAAGGAACAGGCCGTCCAATACGCGCACGAAACCCGCGTACGTCTCGCGCCCAAGGTGTCGCAGGCCGCCGAGCAAGCCCGTGTCCAGTACGGCGCTCACGTCGGCCCGCGCATCGAGCAGGCCCGTACGCATGTGCCGCCGAAGGTCGACCACGCCGCGCACGAAGCCGCCGTCCGCACCCGCAAGGCCGCCGGGCAGACCCGCAAGGCCGCTCAGCAGGCCGCCGACTACTCGAAGCCGCGCATCGAGCACGCCGTTGCCGCGACCGCGCCCGTCCGCGAGGAGGCGGCGTCCCGCGGGTCCGCGGCGCTGTCCGCCCTGCGCGGTGAGGTCTCTCCCAAGGAGATCCAGCGGCTGACCCGTAAGCACAACCGCCGCGCTCGCGCCGGACGTGTGGCCAAGGGCCTCATCGTCCTCGGCGTCCTGGCGGGTGGTGCGGTCGCTGCCTGGAAGTGGTGGGACAAGCAGGCCAACCCGGACTGGCTCGTCGAGCCGCCGGCCGCGACGGAGGTCCCCGACAGCACGCCGCTGACCTCGGTCGACGGCAGCGGTCAGACCTCCCTGGACCCCGAGGTCCAGGCCAAGCAGGCCGAGTCGGAGGCAGCGCAGCGCGACGACCTGCGCTGAGCTGCGACGACCTGAGCTGAGCCGCGCTGAGCTGAGCTGAGCCGCGCTGAATTGAAAACGAACAACGCCGTAGGGCGGGACCACCCTCCGAGGTGGTCCCGCCCTACGGCGTTTCGTCAGGGCGCCCCCGCCCCCGGATCCTTGGGGGCACCCGGGCCATGAGCGTGCTGATTTCCGTGCTGTACAGCGAACACGGTCGCGGAGTCCCGGGCCGTGATCGTCTGTCGGAACGAGGGCTCCCGGCCGCTGCCGCCGACCACCGCCGCGAGGCGGGTCACCGCGTCACGGGCGGCGGGATCGTCCCGCAGCAGCACCGCCAGCTCCAGGGTCCAGTGGGCGAACAGCGTGCGCCGTGCCTCGTCCGGGTCCGCCGCGTCCCGGACGAGTGCGGCTCCCGTGTCCAACTGGGTCGCGAGCTCGGCCCGGCGGCCCCGGCCGAAGCGGCGGAAGAGCCCGACGACCGTGTCCCGTGTCTCCTGCCACGCGTCGGTCGCCATCGCCGCGACCAACGCCGCGGCACCTGCCTCGGCCAGCACCGTCAGTTCGTCGTTCACGACAACTCCCCTCACGGCCTTCCGGTGACGTTGATGTGCTGCGTGCCGCGCTGTACCGCGTAGATGGAGCTGTTCTCGGAGGCCCTGTTGATCATCCTCGCGTCGGCAAGGGGTTCCGGTACGGCGACGGCCTCCGGGGCCGCGTCGGGGATCGCCTCCGGGATTGCCTCCGGGATTGCTTCCGTCGGCTCCGGCGCCATGGGCCGGCCGGGCAGGTGGAGCCAGGCATCGGCGGTGTGTTCCTTCACCGTGAAGGTCACCTTGCGGAAGTCCTCGGCGTACAGGCCGTGGTAGCCGTTGCGCACCGTCTCGTCGTAGAAGTGCCGGGACAGCAGCAACGAGGCGGGCACCGTCTCCGGCGCCTCGGCCAGAGCCGTCCGCGCGGGCGGCGCGTCGAGGAGGCGGGCCAGCACTTCCAGGGGGCTGCCGACGACCTCGCCGTCCGGAGCGATGTGCACGTCGCCCGCGTGCAGCGCAATGCGGACGCGGATCATCCGGCGGGGTGCCGCGCCCCGGTTGTGGGTGCGCAGACGGAGCGCGAATTCGGAGACCAAAGGGTGGATCAGGGCCGTCTTCCGGGTCCCGGCCGGTGCCGTCACGCGCAGACCGTCGCCCAGATCGTGACGCAGGCACGCCTCCCAGTCGACTCCGCTGGCGACGAACGCCTCACGGAGCATCTCCACGAGCTTTCCCCGGATGTCCATCAGGGCCTCGTCGCCGCGCCCCGCCGACCGCGCGATGTCCACGGCCAGGACCGCCCGATACTCCAACTCTGTTTCCATGCGCCCTTCTTCGTCTCGCCGAATGGGACTCGGCTCCAGTGTCCCCGCTGCGCTCGGCGTGGAAATCGTAGAAATACAGGGTTCGTTGGAAACAGTGAGGTGCCTGTGAACCCGGTGCGGCCCGGGTCACACCGCAGCACACTGGGTCCAGGTCTTTCACCTGCGGAGAGGGCGGGACCAGAGGAGGCAGGACCAGAGAGGGCGGGGCCAGAGAGGGCGGGGCCAGAGAGGACGGGACCAGAGAGGACGGGACCATGGATGTCGAACGTTCGTCACAGCGCGGGTCGGCCGGGCGACGGCCGCGGGAGGTGTGGGCCTGGCCGCACACGAGCCTGCTCGGCGGCCTCGGCGCGGACGCCCGCGAACAACTGCTCGCACCCGGGGTGACGGTGCGCTACACCGCCGACCGCATCCTCATGCGGGAGGCGGACCCGACCGACTTCGTACTGATCCTGCTCGACGGGGTGGTGAAGGCCACCGGGCGCACCGAGGACGGCCGCGACGCCCTCCTGGCCGTCCGGATGGGCGGGGACCTGGTGGGTGAACTCGCCGCGCTGGACGCACGCCCCCGCTCGGCCACGGTCACGGCATGCGGGAACGTCACCGCCCGGAGGGTGAGCCGCGCCGACTTCCTCGACCGCTTGCGGCGCTTCCCGCGGATAGGAGAGGCCGTGAACCGGTCCGTCGTGGCCAAGCTGCGCACCGCCAACACCCACCGCATCAACTTCACCGGATGCGACGTCGCCACCCGCCTGGCGCGCATCCTGCACCACCTGGCGCTGGCCTACGGCGAACGGACCACAAGGGGTGCGGTGATCCACTGGCCGATCACCCAGCCCGAACTGGCCACCCTGTGCGGCGCGGCGGAACCCAGCGTGCACAAGTCCCTGCGCCGACTGCGCGAGCAGGGCGTCGTGTCCACCGGCTACCGCACCATCCGCATCGAGGACCTCGGCCGGTTGCACCACATCGCCCACCCCGAGCCCTGAATCCAGACCCCAGACCTCAGACCCCAGACCCCTGAACCCTGAACCCTGAACTCGCTTGTGCAGAAGCTGTGCTGCTTGCACATCAGCATCCCGGAAACCGTACTTTGACGGCAGCCGGGCACGCGCCCGTGGCTAGCGTGACGCTGCACAGCCAACACCACGGCGTGATCAGTACAGCGGGGGTTCCCATGGCACACGAAGACGAGAACGACGAAAGACACGACAACGACGAGACCAGAGCCGTACCCGTAGCCGTAGCCGCGACGGACACGGGAGACGGAACACCGACCGGCGACGGGCACTCCGACCCCGACCGACGGATCGACATCACGGGGGACGCCACGGGCCCGGTGGTCGCGGGCAACCACAACGTTGTCATCGACGCCGACCACGGGTCGACGGTGACCCTGCTCGTCGCGGGCGAACGCCCCCAACCGGTCCGCTGCGCCCAGGTGTCCCTCCTGCCCCGGCGCCAGACCGCGCCCCTCGGCCGGGACTCCGAACTGCGCCGGCTCGCGACCGCCGTCCAAGAGGGCGGCCCGGTACAGGTGTGGGGCGCTTCAGGAGTCGGCAAGAGCACGCTCCTGCGGCACACGGCCCGCTCCCTCGCCCCCGGAGCGGACGGAGTGGTCTTCCTCGACGCCGCCCGGCGGGAGCCGGAGGACCTCGCACAGGACATCTTCGAGGCCTGTTACGAGGCCCGGGGCTACGCCCCGTCCAGCACCGAACTGCGCCGCCTCATGGGCGACATCAAGGTGACGGTGTACGTCGACAACGCCGAGTTCAGCGCCGAAGGGTTACGCCATCTCATGGACGCGGCCCCCGACGCGACCTTCGTCGTCGCCGCCCGGGAGAGAACGCTGCTCGGGGAGGGCATCGCCCTGCGTCTCGAAGGCATCGACAAGCCCGCCGCGCTGGAGCTGCTTGCGCGGGAGCTGGGCCGCCCCGTGGCGCCGGAGGTCGAGTCCGACATCGCGGCCACCCTGTGGGAGACCGCCGTGGGGCACCCCCTGCTGCTGTTGCGCGCGGCGGCCCTCACCTGTCTCGACCCGTCCGGCCGGGCGATGCTTCCCCGGCCCGGTGATGTCGCCGACCTGCTCCCGCTGCTCTTCGACCGGCTGGAGGGGAGCCAGCTGCACGCGCTGCACCTCCTCGCGACTCTCCAGGACGCCGAACTGGATCCGGCCCATGTAGGCGCCCTCACCGACGCGTCCGACGCCTTGGCCCTGTGCGCCCGGCTCACCGAACTCGGCCTGGCCGAGCAGACCGAGGCGGGCTACCGCGTCGTGCCGGACGTCGCACCCGCGTTGCGGGAGCGCGAGCGGGAGCCCTTCCCCGTGGACCGGCTGTGCGACCACTTCGCCGAGTGGATCGCCCTCCCCTCCACGACCGCCGCCCAGGTCGCCCAGCACGCCCGGGCCCTGGAGCAGGTCGCCGAGCTGGCCGAGCAGGCGGGGCGGCCGGAACTTGCGGTGCGGATCGTCCGGGCCGCTTCTCCCGCCCTGGCGCGCTCGCTGCGTTTCGGCGTCTGGGGCCGCCTCCTGGAACGCGGACTGCCCGCGGCCCAGCGCGCGGGCGACCGGCAGGCCGTCGCGTACTTCACCCACGAGCGGGGCATCCGCAACCTTCTGACCGGCCGACGGGTCATGGCGGGGGTGTTGCTGGCGGAGGCGGCCTACCTGTGGCGACAGCTCGGCGACCTCCACGGCGCCGACGCCGCGGCGGGAGCGCAGCAGTATGTGCCGCCGACATCGCCGGTCACGCCGGGAACGCCCGAAACACCTGTCACGGACCCGCACACGGACGGGGCGGCGCAGAGCCTGGACGCCGACGGGGGCCCCGACCCGGCTTCGGGACATGAGGGGACCGCACCCGACGCCGGGTCGCCCGTCGATCCCGGCACGGCAAGCACCCACCCCGGACCACCCACCGACCCCAGCACCGCAAGCACCCACCCCGGACCACCCACCGACCCCAGCACCGCAAGCACCCACCCCGGACCACCCACCGACCCCAGCGCGGCAAGCACCCCCGGCGCGGCCGGAGGGCATAGTGCTGGTGCCGCTCATGCAGGGGCCTCGGCGGGCGCGAGCACCGCGGGGTCGGTCGGGGCGTCCGCCGCATCCGCCGCGTCCTTGACGCTGATGAAGGTGATCGCGGTGATCGTCGCCGTCGTCATCGGCGGGGTCGCCGTCCACCAGTCGCAGGACTCATCGCAGGACTCGGGGGACTCCAGCGACACCTCGTCGTCGGCCGACCCGACCGGTCTCGCCGGGGTGTGGCGGGACAGTGCAGGGACCATGTACGAGTTCAAGGATTCGGGCACCGGGTCCTATACGCAGACCGGCACGGACGTCTGTGGGAAGACGAGCACCGTCGAACTCACCGGAAGCAACGGCACCTACACGACGACCGGCTCCCTGTACGACACCGCCGGCGGTACTTGCGGGGCCGTCATCGGCGAGGTCACTACGACGGTCACCGTCAGCGCGGGCGGTGACGCCGCCCAGCTCAGCATCGAGATGACATCGAGCAGCGACGCGTCCGAGCAGGTGGAGTGCTACTCGTGCGGGACGACCAGCCTGACCCGCGAGCAGTGACAGCCGGAACACGAGGAGAGCGCATGAGCCGAAACACCGTCCGCATCGGCGGCAACGCCTCCGGCCCCGTCGTGGTCGGCGACGACAACCGCGTCGACGTTCGCCAGGCCGCACCCGAGCCCGAGCCCCCGGCGGAGAGCGGGCCGGTCCAGATCAACATCGCCAAGGAGCACGGCACCCTGTTCTCGGTCCAGGACGGCAGCCAGGACATCGACCAGGACAAGTCCGCCGGGTGATCCACCAGCCCGATAGCCCGTTCCGATCACGCCCTCCGTCTCAGTCCTCGTCCGACTCCCGGACACGGTCCGCGTCGCAGTAGTCCTGGTGCCAGTACGGGTAGGGCAGCGGCACGCCGCTGACCTCGTCGAGTGCGGCGTGCTCCTCGGGCGTCAGCGACCAGGTCGTCGCGGCCAGGTTGTCGGCGAGCTGACCTTCGTTACGGGCACCGATGATCACAGAGGTGACGCCCTTTCCGTCCAGCGCCCAGCGCAGCGCCACCTGGGCCGGGCTCACCTCCCGCTCCTGTGCGATCTTGCGCAGCACATCGATGGTGTCGAACGTGAGCTCGGGGTGGACGGGATCGAACCAACCCACTGCGCGCCGCGTACCCGGGGGAGGCGTGGCGCCCCGCTCCTGGTGGCCGCTGAGCAGACCGCCCGCGAGCGGGCTCCACACCATGACGCCCACATCCTCGGCCTCGGCCATGGGCAGCAGTTCCCACTCGACCTCGCGGGCGGCCAGGCTGTACTGGATCTGGTGCGAGGCGAAACGCTCGAGGCCGAGCCGCTCGCTGGTGGCGAGGGCACGGGTGAGCTGCCAGGACGTCAGGTTGGACGCGCCGATGTAGCGGACCTTGCCCGCCCGTACGAGATCGTCCAGGGCCCGCAGGGTCTCCTCCCACGGGGTGCGGCCGTCCCAGCCGTGCGTCTGGTAGAGGTCGATGTGGTCGGTGCCCAGCCGGCGCAGACTGGCCTCCACCGAGCGCACGATGTGGTGCCGGGACAGTCCGCGGTCGTTCGGCCCCCCGCTGCCGTCGGGCATCTGCCAGCGCACCTTCGTCGCGATGATCACGTCGTCGCGGCGGGTGCCGATGGCGGCGCCGAGGACTTCCTCGGACTGTCCTGCGGAGTACATGTCTGCGGTGTCGAAGAAGTTGACGCCCGCGTCCATGCTCGTGTGGACGAGCCGCCGGGCCTCGATGGTGTTGAGCTGGCCCATGTGCTGGAATCCGTGGCGGCCGCCGAGCGTCATGGTGCCCAGGCAGATCTCGGAAACCTGAAGGCCGGTGCGGCCCAGGTAACGCATGCGCATGTGAATCGCTTCCCTCAGTCTCTCGGTGTGTTCCGCAGTCGCTCAGCGCGCCTCGGCGGGGACCTGACGGTCGGCCGCCGGGGCCTCGGCCGACGCGGTCCGGCCGGGTCGCAGGAAGACGATGGCGGCGAGGCCCGCGAGGAGCAGCGCGCCGGCGGCGATCAACAGACCGTTCTGAACGCCGTTCAGGACGGCGGAGGCGCCGCTGCCGCCCGCGGAGTCGATGCCGGCCGCGGTGACGGTGGCGAGGACCGGGGTGCCGACGGTGACGCCGAGCTGCTGACCCGTGTAGGCAAGGCCGGTGGCCAGGCCCTGCTCGTGGTCCGGCAGGCCCGAGGTAGCGGTGATCATGTAGCCGACGACTGCGAGAAGGTGGCCGAACCCGCCGGTGGCGGTGGCGATGAGGAGCAGCGGCATGCCGTCGGCGGTGTCGAGGAAGTAGAGCGCGGCCGTGCTCGCGGCCTGCAGCAGCAGACCGTAGACGAGGGCCCGGTGGACGCCGATCGCGCCGATGATCCGGGCGGCGAAGGCGCCGCCGAGGACGGCCGCGACACCGAGGGCGGCGAAGGCGAAGCCGGCGTTGAGCGGGCTCATTCCGCGCACCTGCTGCATGTACAAGGTCAGCAGGAACACCATGCCGGTCATCATCGCGAAGGTGATCAGGCCGGTGGCGTTGCCCCAGCTGACGGTGCGGCGGCGCAGCACCTTCAGGTCGACGAGGGGTGAGGCAACCCGCGACTCGACGGCGAAGAAGGCGATGAGGAGCACGAGTCCGGCGGCGAGGGAGAGAAGGGTGGTGGTGGAGCTCCAGCCGGTGCGCTCGGCCGATGTGATGCCGAAGATCACCGAAAGAAGGCCGCCTGTGACGGTGACGGCACCGAGGAGGTCCAGCTTCGGGGTCTCCTCATTGCGGCTTTCCTTGATGAGGACAGGGGCGGCGATGGCAGCGATGATGCCGACGGGGACGCTGATGAAGAGCGTCACGCGCCAGCTGGTGAAGTCGGTGATGACTCCGCCGAGGACCACGCCGGACAGGAAGCCGAGCGACAGCAGGGCGCCGTTGATGCCGAGCGCGCGGTCGCGCTGCGAGCCCTCGGCGAAGCTGGTGGTGAGCAGGGACATCGCCGCTGGGGTGAGCATGGCGGCCGCGACGCCCTGGGCGGCGCGAGCCGCGAGCAGGAAGCCGGGGGTGGGGGCGAGACCGCCGGCGAGGGAGGCGATCGTGAAGAGGACCATGCCGGCGATGAACCAGTTGCGGCGGCCGTAGAGGTCGGCGGCGCGGCCGAAGAGCAGCAGCAGGCCGCCGGACGGCAGAGCGAACGCAGTGATCACCCACTGGAGGTCGCTCAGCTCGAAGCCGAGGTCCTCGCCGAGGACGGGGAGCGCGACGCTGAGGATGGAGAAGTCCAGAGCGAGCATGAACTGTGTGCCGCACAGGAGGGCGATGATGAGCCACTGGCGGGTAGTGAAGGGCACTTTTCCGGGCAGCTGAGTGGCGGAGTCGGAAGTCATGCCAGAAGGCTGGCAAATATCGCCATGGGGTGGGGAGTCCGAACGTATCCTGGGTTTATGACCACCCCCAACGCAGTACGGGAGCCCCGTCGGCGCGAAGAGCTCAAGCACTTCCTGCGCTCCCGCCGGGAACGGCTCAGGCCCGAAGACGTGGGTCTCCCTCCTGGCGCACGTCGGCGCACGCCGGGGCTGCGCCGCGAGGAGGTCGCGATGCTGGCCGGCATGGGTTCCTCCTGGTACACGTGGCTCGAACAAGGCCGGGACATCAAGGTGTCGGATCAGGTCGTGGAGTCGGTCAGCCGGACGCTGCGGCTGGACGACGTGGAGCGGGACCACCTGTACCGGCTGGTGGGGATGAATCCGCCGCAGCGCACGGCGGAAAACCTCGCCGACACCTCGCAGTTGAGGGCGCTCGTGGAGGGCTGGATGCCGAGTCCGGCGTACGTGATCGACCGGTGCTGGGACATCGTGGGGCTCAATCGGGCAGCAGAACTGGTCTTCGGGTTCGGCGAGCGGGACACCAACTGCCTGATGTCCTTCTTCACCAATCCGGCGTTCCGGGCGCGCCATCGCTATTGGGCGGAGGTCGCACCCGGCCTGGTGTCCGAGTTCCGCAGGGACGCTGCCCGCTACCCGCAGGAGTCGCGGTTCACGTCGATCTCGAACCGGTTGGCGCAGGAGAGCGAGGAGTTCGCGGAGCTGTGGTCGCGGTACGAAATCACGGCGACCAACCAGGGCGTGAAGGCGATCGACCATCCGCGGGCGGGCTTCCTGATCTTCGACCATTCGGTACTGGAGATCCCGGACCGATCGGGGATCCGACTGATGCTGCACACGGCGCGGACCGGTACGGAGACCCGCGAAAAGGTCGTGGAACTGCTGGGGCGGGACGAGCGCAAGGGCAAGATCTCGCTGGTCGAGGCGGGCTGAGCGGCCCACCGAAGGGTCCGGCCGAAGGGTCCACAAGAGAACGACTCAAGGCCGACTGAAGGTCAGCATAGGAAGTCAAGACAGACCTCATATTAGTGACAATGCTCTGGTACATATGACTGCGATCGGTTCCCGTGAGCAGAGGACATCCCGTGGTCAACAAGAGCAAGTTCGCCGTCGCCGGTGCCGCCGCCGCGGTGGCGCTCGGCGTTGGATTCGCCACCCAGCCCACCGCCCAAGCCGTCGCCGCGGAAGACATCCCCCCGGTCAGCTCAGTGACCCTGAGCCAGGGCGTCACCTCGGCACCCTTCAAGATCAAGGCGACCGGCGACCGCAAGGTGCTCTACCGCAAGGCGGTCGTGCAGCCGGGCGCCTCCACAGGCTGGCACTACCACGTGGGCGAGGAGATCGCCGTCATCAACTCCGGTACGTTCACCCGGATCGACGGCTCGGACTGCTCCGTCGAGAAGTACGACACGGGCGAATCGCTCGTGGAGCCCGTGGGCCCGACCACCGTGCACATGGGAATCAACAAGGGCACCGTACCGGTCGAGTTGTACGTCGTCGACATCATCCCGACCGGCGCGACGTCGCCCAGCACACCCGCTCCCGACCCGGGCTGCGACATCGACGCGATCACCTCGAAGAGCACGAGCGCCGGAGCCAAGTGATGCTGCTGCCGCGCCCGTTGGGCATCTCAGGTCCCTCGCTCTGGCTGCCCCCGGGCCGGCAGAGCACACCCGAGGCGGTCGAGCGTGAGTTGGTCGACGCCGAGACTGCCGCCGAACTCGGCTACACCGGGCTGCCGGTGGCCGATCTGGCCCCGCCCGAGATGGCGGTCGAGGCCGGCCGCGAGGCACTCTCCGCTGCTGGTGTGGACGCGGGCGCCGTGGGCCTCCTGCTGCACGCCTGGATCCACTACCAGGGCCACGACCTGTGGTCCCCCGCTCACTTCGTCGCCGACCGGCTCGGTGCCGACACCGCCGTGCCCATCGGCGTCCAGCAGGTGTGCAACGGCGGCGCGGCGGCCGTGGAACTGGCCGCCGCCCGGCTCTTCGTCGATCCCGGCTCCGGCCACGCTCTCATCACCACCGCCGACGCCTTCGTGGAGCCCGGCTTCGACCGTTGGAGCGGTGACTACGGCATCGCGTACGGCGACGGGGCCACCGCCCTCGTCCTGCACCACCTGCCGGAGAGCGAGGGCGGGCGGCCGGCCGATCTGATCCTGCACTCCGTCGCCACGGTCGCCGCGCCCCGACTTGAGCGCATGCACCGCGGGGACGACCCGTTCGGCCCGGCCGCCCGCTCCCTCGGACCGAAGGTCGACATCCGTCGCACCAAGAAGGCGTTCCTCCGGGCGGGGGGCATGGAGGCGTTCACCGACGCGAGCGCCGCGTCGCTGAGGGCGGCGGTGGAAGCGTGTCTGGCGGGCGCGAGCTTGTCCGCCACGGGCGACGTGCCGCTGCGTTACGTGGTGGCGCCGCGGCTCGGCCACAAGACGATCGACCTGGCCTACGCGCCGCTGCTGACCAAGCTCACCGGGGCGGAGCTGCTGCGGCCCGGCGCCGACACCGGGCACCTGGGAGCTGGCGACGCCGCGGCGAGCCTCGCCGAACTGCGGGCCGGGCGGATGCTCGGCCCCGGTGAGTACGCGCTGGTGGTGAGCGCGGGCGCCGGGTTCACCTGGTCCTGCCTGCTGGTCAGCGGAGCCTGAGGACGTATCCAGGACTCCGCGGACGAAAGGGTCCGCGGGCGCGGTGCCCGCAGACCCTTCATGCTGCCCGCGCGGTGCAGCCGGTCGATGTCGGCCCGGTGCGGCCGGTCACGGAGTACCGGCGGTCAGCCAGTCGCCTGCAGATTCGGCGTCAGACTGTGCACCATGCTGCCCATGGTCCGGCGGTCCTGCTGCCGGATGCCGGTGCCCCCGTCGGCCGACATGGGCCGGGACGCGTCCAGGGACGGTTCGCCACGCAGGATGTCCTGCTCCATCTGGACCAGGAACGGCGAGGGCTCCAGGCCCAGCTCCTCCACCAGCCGGGCCCGCAGCCGCCGCATGACAGCGAGCGACTCGGCCCGTCGGCCGCAGCGGTACAGCGCGAGCATCAGATGCCGGTGGAAGTTCTCATGGAGCGGGTGGCGGGCGGTGAGCCCGGTGAGCTCCGGAACCAGGGTGTGGTGCGCGCCGCGCTGGAGGTCGGCGTAGATCCGGTTCTCCAGTGTGCAGAGGAGGGACTCGTCGAGATGGACGATCCGGGCGGCGAGCAGTTCGCCGGCCTCCACGTTGACGAGCGTGGGACCGCGCCACAGCGCCACGGCCCGGTGGAGGAGATCGGAACCCTCGACGAAAGCACCGCGTTGGACAGCGGCGTTACCGGCGGCGGTCAGCATCTCGTACTCCGCGATGTCGAGCGCGACTCTCCGCGTGGACAGCACGTAACTGCTGCCCTCGGTGATAACGATTTCTTCCGCGACTTCGTTGGCGCTCTTCTTGTGGGCTTCCGCAATGACACGACGGACCTGCCCGATATATGTCTGGATAGTGGCAGTGGCAGTTCGAGGAGGATTATTCCCCCACAACTCCTGCACGAGCGCATTAACCGATATCGCACTGTCGGCATTGACAGCGAGTACCGCAAGGAGACGACGCGGCTTGGGTGCCAGAAGGATCGGCTCCAAGTCATCGCCGAATACGGCCATCGGGCCTAGAACGTGAATCTGCACCATTCCCCCTTATTGGTTCATCCGTCCCGCTCTGCGGCGAAATGGTCGAACCCATAACCCCCCGTACAGACCCCCCGTACAGGTGCGTGCAACTAGCAAGAGTCACCTGGCCAGCCTAGCAGGATTCCGGCCTAAATGAGGTTTCCGCCACCGTCCTACGCATTGTTCACAGGTCAGATACTCGGCTGCAACCTGCATCACAGGTGAGACAAAGAGAAATCGCCTCGAATTCCTCCGGAAGGCGGAATTCGAGGCGATTTTTTTACGCATTCTACATACCCTTGAAGGATTTATTCGAGGTTTCCGAGAACGCCGATCGTCCGCTCCAGGAACTCCTCGAACATGGCCCTTTCCTCTGGCGTGAACTCGGCGCCCAGAGACCCCTCGACGCGAAGGGCGGCCTTGTCGGCCTTCTTCGCGACGGCACGGCCGGCCCGGGTCGCCCGGTTGACCACGACCTTCTGGTGCAGCTCCGAGGGTTCCCGGAACACCAGGTCGGCCTTCTCCAGGTTGGTCAGGACTGTCGCCATGGTCTGCGGCGTGACCATGCACTCGCGCGCCAGTTGCGCAGCGGACATGCCGTCCGAGACCGACAGCAACAGCAGGACCGAGTACTGGGGCACCGTCAGGCCGAACTCCCGCAGCACGTCCGTCTTGCGTCCGATCAGGGCCTGCTCGGCCCTCTTGATCGTGTGCCCGAGTCGACCTGCGGCGACCGTCTCCGTCGTCGTCTTCGCCATATCAATAGTCTTGCATACGACAGAGGACGAAGAGGTAGTCGCGTATTGCCGTCGCCGGGGCGGCCGGCCCTCGTTCCCCGAGGCGCGTTCGGTCACCGGCTCGTCCGGCGCCTGGCCGTCGGGATCGCACATGTCAGCCGGGCGGTGCAGGTGCGCCGGCCACTCGCGTCGCGGATGACGATCTCGTACGTGGCGGTGTGCGTGCCCACGTGCAGCGGCCGGCACTCGCCGGTGACCCGGCCCGATCGCGCCCCGCCGTGATGGGTGCAGGACAGTTCCTGGCCGACGATGATCCGGTCGGCGCCGGCATGCGTCCAGGCCGCGAGGGAACCGAGCGTCTCGGCAAGCACCGCGTTGGCCCCGCCGTGCAGCAGGCCGATGGGCTGACGGTTGCCCGCCACCGGCATGGTGCCGATCACGAGGTCCGGCTCGCACACCTCGATCTCGATCCCGAGGCGCTCCACGAGCTGCTCGTCGACGTAGGGGGACAGGATCTCGACGGGGCCGAGGGCAGTCTGTGTCATGACCCGCCCCTCAACGAGCAGAAGCGGGCTCGGGCGCCACCGCGGCAGATGCCTCGGCCGTGGGAGCGTCGGCCTCCGCGGACGGCTTGCCGCCCTTCAGGAGGCTGCCGACGACGACGGCGGTGACCGCGCAGGCCGCCGCGACGATCCACATGGTGGCGTGCAGGCCGGAGGCATAAGCGTCGGCCATGGCGGTCACCGCCCGGTCCCGGGCCTCGCCCGCGGGCAGCGTCTTGGCTGCTTCGGTCAGACCGCCCTGGAGGGAGCGCGAGGTCAGTGCGTCGGCGCCGCCCTGGTAGGCGGAGACGGCGCCGTTGTCGAGGGAACTCTTGGTGAGCGCGGTGACGAGGGCACCGAGACCGGCCATGGAGACCGCGTCGGAGGTGAGCCGCACGGTGTTGAACATGCCCGCGGCCATACCCATCCGCTCCGGCTCGACGGCCGAGACGGCCGCGCCGTCCAGGATGCCGAGAGAGATGCCGTAACCGATGCCCAGGAAGAGCAACGGGCCGGCCAGCGCGACGTTCGAGGCGCCCGGCTCCACCAGGGTCAGCCAGGCAGCGCCGACACCGGAGAAGGCGAGCAGGACGACGAACAGCGCACGCTGCGAGACCTTCTGTGCGAGTACGCCGGTGATGGCGGGCATCACCAGCGAGGGGCCGGTCAGGAGCAGCAGGACCAGGCCGATCTGAGCGGCCGACAGACCGCTCGTGGAGGTCAGGTACGGCGGCAGGACGATGACGAGGGCGACGAAGCTGAACGCCAGCACAAGCGGCACAAGGCAGACGGCGAGGAACTGCGGGCTGGCGAAGAGGCCCAGGTCGAACATCGGGTGCTCGGAGCGGCGTTCCACCATCACGAAGGTCACGAGCAGGAGCAGGCAGCCGACCGCCGAGGCGAGCACGATCGGGTCGGTCCAGCCGCGGCCCGGCCCCTCCACCAGGGCGAGGACGAACAGGGCGATGCCCAGGCCGAAGGCGAAAGTGCCGGCCCAGTCGAAGCGGGGCCCGCGGTTCGGTTCGGTACGGGGCAGCAGCGGCGTGCTCAGCAGAACGAGCGCGGCGACCCCGGCGAGGATCAGGAACACCGAGCGCCAGCCCCACAGGTTGACCAGGAGACCGCCGAACATCGGGCCGAACGCGAGACCCGCGCCCAGGAAGGTACCGAACAGTCCGAATGCCTTCGCCCGCGCGGGGCCGTCGAAGGCCCGGGCCACGATCGCGGTGATGGAGGCGAGCGCGGCGCCGCTGCCAAAACCGGAGATGGCGCGCGAGACGTCGAGCAGCAGGATGCTGTTGGAGAGGCCGGCGACCGCCATCCAGAACGCGAAGAAGGCCATACCCCAGGTGAACATCCTGCGGTGGCCCACGCGGTCGGCGAGCGAGCCCATCGCCGCGAGGCTGCTGGACGCGGTCAGCATGTAGCCGTCGACCACCCACTGGGCAGCGGCGAGGGAACTGTGCAGGTCGGCGCCTATGTCGGGCACGGCCACGGACGGGCCGGTCACCACCAAGGTCATCAGCGGGCCGACGACGCACGCCGCGGCGAGCGTCGCCCGCGGGTTGCCGGTGGACACGGAGAATCACCCCTGTTCTTGTGTATTCGTTGACAGATGTATGTAAGAACTCTGTCATAGAGTAGAGGCCTGCACATAGCCGATGTCAATGCGGTATGGCAGAGTTCTGTGTGAAGACGAGGGCCTGTCACAAGACTCGAGCGGGCAGGGCCTCATGGGGACAAGGGGAAAGGCGGTGCGCACGAAGATGCGCAGGATCCAACTGGGCGGTTCGCAGCGAACCTTCGCGGCGGTCGGCATCGGCTGCATGGGCATGTCGTGGGGATACGACGAGCTGGGCCGCGACGAGAGCGAGTCCATCGCGGTCATAAGGCACGCTCTCGACCTCGGCGTCGACCTGATCGACACGGCCGACCAGTACGGCCCGTTCACCAACGAACTGCTGGTCGGCAAGGCGCTCTTGGGCCACCGCGAGAAGGCCGTGCTCGCCACCAAGGGCGGACTCGTCGTGGACGACCCCGCCACCTACAGGAGCCACCGGGACGGCCGGCCCGCGTATCTGCGCGCTGCCGTCGACGCGAGCCTGCAGCGGCTCGGCGTGGACCACGTCGACCTCTACCAGCTGCACCGCATCGACCCCGAGGTACCGGTCGAGGAGAGCTGGGGCGCGCTCGCGGAGCTGGTGAAGGAGGGCAAGCTCGGCGCGATCGGGCTCTCCGAGGCGTCGGTGAAGGAGATCGGCCGGGCACACGCGGTCCACCCGGTCGCGTCCGTACAGAGCGAGCTGTCGCTGTGGAGCCGGGAGGCCCTGAAGGCCGGCGTCGTGGAGTACTGCGGGCGGGAGGGCATCGCGTTCATCGCGTTCGCGCCACTCGGCCGGGGCTTCCTCTCCGGCCTGATCGGCAGCCCGAAAGACCTGCCGAAGGTGGACGGTCGGCACCGGATCCCGCGGTTCCAGCCCGAGGCCATCAGCGCCAACCAGGCGATCATCGACCGGGTACGGAGCCTGGCCGACGGCCTCGGCGCGACCGTGGCGCAGGTGGCGATCGCTTGGGTGCTGGCCCAGGGCGAGCACGTGGGCGTCATCCCGGGCACCAAGACCCGCAGCTACCTGGAGGACAACGTGGCGGCCGGCTCCGTGACCCTCCCGCCGGAGGCGTTGGCCGAACTGGCCTCGCTGCCCGAGGCGGTCGGCGCACGCTGAGCCATGGCGACGCCGGAGGGGCGCCTCGTCCGAGGCGCCTCTCCGGCGTGGGCGGTCACACAGGCTGGCGGCGGGTGCCGGCCATCAGGGTGGCCGGGATGACCGGCCAGCCGTACTCGGCCGCGTGGGCCGCCATCCGCGGGTTCTCGCCGACGACGGCCGGGTGTCCCACCATGCTCAGCATGGTCAGGTCCCCTGGGTCGTCGCCGTACGCGTGGCAATCGGCGGGATCGGCACCGAATTTCGCCAGCGCCTCCCGCACCGCGTCCGCCTTCGCCGGCCCGAACATCGCGTGACGGATCGCCCCCGTCATGCACCGGTCCGCGTCCAGCTCCGGCTCCGTGCACAGGACCAGGTCGATGCCCAGGTCGTCGGTGATCGGGTGGAGCGTCGCGGGCCAGGAGCCGGATATGACCACCGTGTGGTGCCCCGCCTCCTGGTGACGGCGGAGCCGGGCGACCGTCGGCTCGATGAACGGTGCCCCGCGCTCCCGCAGATGCGCGTACCACTCCCGTGCCTCGGTGACTACGTCGTCCCAGGGAACGCCGGCGTGCAGTTCGTAGAACTTGGACACCACCTCGACCGGCGTCACGCCCATCGACGCCAGCCGCCGCAGCGGCTCGACGAGCCGCTCGTACGCGGCACCGGTGACGTCTCCCTCCCGCTTCATCCGGTACCGCAGCAGCGAGAACGGCGTCTTCATCGCGATGAGCGTCTCGTCGGCGTCGAAGAAGGCCACCACCGGGCGGGAATGGTCCGTGATGAGGGGAGGGAGGGAGGGGGACGTGGTCAAGGCCGGCTCCTGAGGTGTGCCGCTCGGGTGAGCAGTCGCGTGATGTCCTGGGGGCGCCCGGGGTCGACCCGCGCGAGCAGATGGCCGTCCGGACGGACGACCGCCACAGCGGGCCCCGGGCCGAGCGCCCGGGCCAGGCCCCGGGGAACAGCACGGGTCAGATCGAGTACCGGGGTGCCCCCGGGAAGCTCCTGGCGGACCCGGTCACCGGTCCGCTGCCAGTCCACCGGCGGGGGCCGTGTGCCGGGCCACAGCAGCACGGTGTGCCGGTCCCGATCAATCGTCGGCCAGCCGCCGGTGTCGAGTCGCGGGCCTGCGGACCGGCTGCCGGTGACCGCCCCGCCCGAACCGCCGTCGGCAAGCGAGTCCGACGACACCTTCAGCGGCATGCGGGGATGGCGGTCGCCGTCGTAGCTGACGGCCGTCTGGCTCAGCTGCGGGGCGAGCCTGCGCTGGAAGAGACCGGTCCGGTCGGCCGCCGTGAACGCGGCGTCCCGCAACGTCACCTTCACGGGCGTATTGACCAGACCTGCCTTGGTCAGCAGAGCCGTCGAGCGGGCCACCTCGTGGGAGACGGCCCGGCGTTCGGTGTCGTACGAGTCGAGGATCGGCTCCCCGAACTCGCCCCGCAGGACGCCGGACAGCTTCCACGCCAGGTTGAACGCGTCCTGCATGCCGGTGTTCATGCCCTGGCCGCCGGCCGGGCTGATCACATGGGCGGCGTCGCCCACGAGGAAGCAGCGGCCGCTGCGGAAGGCGGAGGCGATCCTGACGCGCACCCGGAAGGATCCGCTCCACAGCAGTTCCTCGACGCGGCTGCGGCCGGCCGCCCGGTCGTCGACCACTTGCTGGAACATCTCCCGGGGCGGCGGGTTGTCGTCGTTGTACGCGTTGTGCGGCACGTTCAGAGCTATGCGGTGCACGCCGTCACCCATCGGGCCAAGCACCATGGCGCCGCTCGGCGCGTAGCAGTAGTGGGAAAGGTCCTCGGCGAGGGTGGTGGTCAACCGGGCGTCGGTGATCGCGAACGACACGTCGACCAGCGGGCCGTCGTAGCCGATGCCCAGCTCCTTGCGGACGGTGCTGTGCGCGCCGTCCGCGCCGACGAGCCAGGCCGGCTCCAGTTCCTCGGTCCGGCCGTCCTCGTGCTCCAGCTTGACCGCGGGACCGTGCGCCGCGTTGTCGAGGGCGGTGAGTCGGACGCCATACTCGACGGTGCCGCCGAGCGCGGCGAGCCGTCGGCGCAGCACCTCCTCGGTGTCGTTCTGCGAGAGGGTGAGGGCGAACGGATAGGGGGAGTCGGGCAGTTTGCTCATCCAGGCGGTCGCGAGGCGCCGGCCGCGCGAGTAGAACGCGGTGCCCGCGAGCCGGTGACCCGTGTCGAGGAGCTCCTCGGTCACGCCGATCCGGTCGAGCAGTTCGAGGTTGCGCGGCCAGATGACGTTGGCGCGGGAGTGCGCGGTGTGTCCGCGGTCGGCGTCCACGACGCGTACGGGGACGCCCTGCTGGAGCAGTTCGCACGCGACGACCAGGCCGACAGGACCGGCCCCCACGACGAGAACGGGCCGGTCCGTCCCCGTCCCCGTGCCCGTGCCCGTGCCCGTCCGAGGGTTCGTCAGGCCGCCCACATCAGCCCCCCGTTGACCTCGACCACACTGCCGTTGACGTACGAGCTGTCCTGTGAGGCGAGGAACACGGCGGTCGCGCCGACCTCGGCGGGACGGCCGAGGCGCCCGGACAGCAGACGGCCGCGGTAGCTCGCCCAGGCGCGTTCGTTGGAGGCCAGCTCCTTGCCCATGCCTTCGTCGATGTAGCCGGGCGACAGGCAGTTGACGGTGATGCCCTTGGGTGCGAGTTCGGCGGCCGAGGTCTTGGTGAACATCTCCACGGCGGCCTTGCTCGCGCTGTACGCGGCGGCGCCGATCGCGGTCCGGCCTGCGACGCAGGAGGACATGTTGATGATGCGGCCGCCGATGCCGGTCGTCTCGCGACGTGCGGCCATCGGGCCGATCACCGCGCGCGTGCAGAGGAAGACACCGGTCAGATTGGTGGCGAGCGTGGTGTTCCAGTCGGCCACCGACAGCCGGGCGATCTTGCCGTCCCGGCTGACGCCCGCGTTGTTGACGAGGACGTCGACGCCGCCGAACGTCTCACCGGCGGCCTCGACCAGCTCGGCCACCGAGGCTTCGTCGGTGACGTCGGTGTGGTGGAAGAGCAGCCGGTCGCCGTAGTCGTCGTCGAGTTCCTTGATGTCGTACGGGTTGCGCGCGGCGACCACGACCGAGGCACCCTCCGCGAGGAAGGCCTCGGCTATCGCCCGCCCCAGGCCCCGCGTACCGCCGGTGATGACGGCCGTATGTCCGTCGAGCCTCATGGCTTCTCCATCCGATGCTGCGTGTGGTGTACGTGTGGGGTCGTTAATGCGGGTACGGGCGGACGTCAGTACCAGGTCAGGAGCGCCGCGCCAGCGGTCATGCCCCCGCCGACCGACGCCATGAGGATGCGTTCACCGCGCTTCAGCGGCCGTTCCCGGTGGGTGGCGTGCAGGGTGAGCGGCACCGAGGCCGCGACCGTGTTGCCCAGGTGCTGCGCGGTGTAGGCGACGCGGTCCGGGTCGATGCAGGCGTCCGCCACGAAGGTCTCAAGGAGCCTGGTGTTGGCCTGGTGGAAGACGAAGCGGTCGATGTCCTCCAGGGCAAGCCCGCAGTCGTCGAGCGTCTGGGCGGTCAGCTTCGCGAGCACCGAGAGGGCGTAGTCGCGCACCGCGCGGCCGTCCATCCGGAAGTAGTGCTTGCCGGCCTCGCGGGCCTCGGCGTCGAGCGGTGTCCGGGTGCCGCCGCCCTCCACGCCCACGTAGTGGTGGAACTCCCCGTCCGTGACCAGGTGCACGGACTGCAGGCCGTAGCCTTCGGGCACCTCGCCGAGCAGGACGGCACCCGCGCCGTCGCCGAACAGACTCACCGTGCGCCGGTCGGATCTGTCCATGATCGTGGAGAACATGTCGGCGCCGACGAGCAGCACATGCTCCCCGTGCCTGCCGGCTTTCAGGAGCCCCTCGGCAACCGAGAGGCCGTACAGGAAGCCGCTGCAGACGGCGTTGATGTCGAAGGCGGGCAGGGTGGAGAGCCCCAGCTTGTGCTGGAGGATCGCAGCGGTCGACGGCTGCGGCACGTCCGGAGTGCTGGTCGCCACGACCAGCGCGCCGAGCCGCTCTCGCACCTCGTCAGGGACGCCGGCCAGTGCCTCCCGGGCCGCGGGCAGGGCCAGGTCCGACGTGGCGGTGCCCGGCTCGGCGTACCGCCGTGTGAGGATGCCGGTCCGCTCGTTCACCCAGGACTCAGGCATCCCCGTCCAGGCGCTGATCTGCTGGTTGTCGACCACCTGGTCGGGTGTGTAGGAACCGATCGACAGGACACCGACGGGCATGGTTTCCCTTCCCTGTGCTTGATGAGTGGTGGTGGACGCGTGCGGCACGGGGCCTCAGTGACCCATGCCGAGCCCACCGCTGACCGGCAGCACGGCGCCGGTGACGTACGAGGCCTCCTCACCGGTGAGGAACCGCACGGCGGCAGCCACCTCGTCGGCGGTGCCGGCCCGGCCCAGTGGCGTCATCGCCAGGTACTGGTCCATGCGGGCCGGCCGTACGTCGCGCAGCATGTCCGTCTCGACGAGCCCGGGGGCGACGACGTTGACGGTGATGCCGCGGCTGCCGAGCTCCCAGGCGAGGGAGCGGGCCAGGCCGACGAGGCCGGACTTGGCGGCGGTGTAGTTCGTCTGACCGGGCGAGCCGGTGAACGCCACGGCGGAGGAGATCAGCACCAGTCGGCCCCAGCGCCCGCCGAGCATGCTCCGGGCCGCGTGCTTGGCGACCCTGATGACCGACCGCAGGTTGGTGTCGAGGACGGCGTCGACTGCGTCGTCGTCGAGGGCGAGCAGCAGCCCGTCCCGGGTGATGCCTGCGTTGGCGACCAGCACCTCGACGGCACCGTGGGCAGCCGCGACCTCCTTGAAGGCGCGTTCCACCTGTGCCTCGTCCGTGACGTCGCAGCGCACCCCGAGCAGCCCCTCCGGGGGTTCGCCCGTGCGGTAGGTGACGGCCACCCGGTCGCCGCGCTCGGCGAGTGACCGGGCGACGGCCAGACCGATACCACGATTGCCACCGGTGACGAGCACCGAACGGCCGGAGGGGCCGGGAGTCCACGTCATGCCGGTGTCACCACGATCACCGCGTTCTGGCCGCCGAAGCCGAACGAGTCGTTGACCGCCGCGCCGATCTCCATCGGCCGGGCCTCCTTGGCCACCACGTCCACCCCGATGCCCGGGTCCAGGCTGTTCAGGTTGGCCGTCGGCGGGACGAGGCGCCGCTCCACGGCGAGCACCGTGTACACCGCCTCGGCGGCGCCGGCGGCGCCCAGCAGATGGCCGACGACCCCCTTGGTGGAGGTGACAGCGGGCTTCTCGCCGAAGACCCGGCGGAGCATCCCGGCCTCGGTGATGTCGTTGAGCGTGGTCGACGTGCCGTGCGCGTTGACGTGGTCGACCTCGGAGGTGTCGACGAAGGCGTCGGCGAGCGCCGCCCGGATGGCCCGCTCGGCGCCGCCGCCGGTCGGGTCGGGCGCCGACGCGTGGTGGCCGTCGGCCGAGGCACCGAAGCCGGAGACTCGGGCACGGATGCGGGCACCGCGCGCCCGCGCGTCCTCGACCCGCTCCAGGACGAGCATGGCGGCGCCCTCGCCGGCGACGAACCCGTTGCGGTCCGCGTCGAAGGGACGGGACGCCGACGCCGGATCGTCACACCGGGCCGACAGCGCGCCGGCGCGGGCGAGGCTGGCCATGGCGGTCGGGGACATCGCGGCCTCGGCGCCACCGGCCAGGACGACGTCGCAGACCCCGGACTCCAGGAGCGTGCGGGCGTACCCGATCGCCGTATTGCCGGACGCGCAGGCGGTCGACACCACCTGGTTGGGGCCGAGCGCCTTGAGGTCCATGGCGATGTAACCGGCGGTCATGTTGACCGGGCCCATCACCATGAGCAGCGGCGAGACGAATTCGGGGCCGTCGGCGAGATGCTTGCCGTGCTCGCGTTCAACGGTGGACCAGCCACCGAGCGAGGTGCCGACCACCACGCCGATGCGGGGGCCGTCCCATGCCTCCGGGTCGAGCCCGGCGTCCTCGACGGCCTGCCGGGCCGCGACCACGCCGAAGTGGCTGATCGGGTCCATGCGGACGGCGCTGCGCCGCCCGAGCAGAGCGCCCGCGTCGAAGTCCGGTACGCGGCAGGCGAAGTCGACCGGCAGGCCGGCGAGGTCCGGGTCGGTGGCCGCGGTGGACCTGCCCGACCAGACCCGCTCGAAGTTGGCCTCGACGCCGAGGCCGGCCGGGGTGACCAGGCCGACGCCGGTGACCGCCACGTCGAAGCGTTTGGTGCGCCCGCCCGGGCGCTGCGTCGGTATGCCGGTCATCAGGCCACCGCGACCTTGGGGTCGATCTCGGTGAGTATGTCGGCGAAGGTGTTCTCCGGGGTCAGCGCCGTCTCGTCGATCTGGACGCCGAACTCCTTCTGCACGATGACGCTGAGCTCGATCAGGGCGAGCGAGTCCAGGTCGAGGGCGTCGAAGGTAGAGGTCGTGTTGAGCTCCTCCTCGGCCACGCCGAGCTTCTCGGAGACGAGAGCGAAGAGGCGGTCCTGGCGTGCGGACATGAGTGTTCTCCTTGGGAGTGGGATGCGAATCGGGTGGAGCGGTACGGATCGTGGTAGGTCAGCGCTTGCTGACCACGGCCGCGGTGAAGGTGAAACCCCCGCCGCCGTTCAGCACAAGGGCGTGGGCTCCGGGCCTCAGGAGGTCCGAGCGGGCCAGGTCGGCCAGGGAGGCGTTCAGGTCACCGGCCCCCACGTGCCCGGTGGCCCGGCCCAGGTCGAGCACCTCCGCGGAGGTGACGTCCTTCAGCGGCGGGATGTACGCCTCGTTCATCGCCTTGGCACCCAGGCGGGGGATCACGGCGTAGTGCAGCCGCGGGTCGTCGCCGGTGAGCCCGGCGTCGGCCAGGCACTCCTCGACTACGGCACGGATGCGGTCGGCGGCCGTCTTGATGAAGAAGTCGACGCCGTACGCCTTGATGAAGGCGCGCTTGGTGCGCCGCACGTCGATCATCGGACTGTGCCCCATCGGCGTCGCGTTGAGCTCGTCGTCACCGCGGTGCATCACCTCCAGTTCGGAGGCTGTCCGGGTGGCGAGCGAGTGGAGCAACAGGTCCGGGGCCGAGCCGGGTTCCGCCGCGGTGCCGGTGCGGTGGACGAGGACTGCGGTGGCCGCGTCGCCGGCCGCCATTCCGTAGTCGCTGCGCCAGCGGTGCCAGCTCGGCATCAGGAAGCGGTCGGCGGTCGTGACGAGCGCGGGCCCGGCGGCCGGGTCGCCCTGAAGCCGGCTCGCGGCCAGTTCGATGCCGATGGCGCCGCCGTTGCACTGCTGGAGCAGCCCGATCGGTACGGCACGGTCGGCACCGATTCGGTTGGCGATGTAGTGCGGCGCGGACCAGGCATCGTGCCCCTGGTGGTGGACGCCGGCATGCAGGACGAGGGAGAGCGCATCGGCGCGGGCGCCGGAGAGAGCGAAGAGCCGGTTGGCAGCCTCGACGGCCATGTCCGGCGGCGCGACGTCCTCGCTGACCGGGAGGGACGTGTAGCCGAGTTCACGGGCGGTGCGGGCGTCGATGTCACCGGCGGCCACGGCCTCTTCGGTCGTCTGGCGGCCGTCGGGATACCAGGCCGTCGCCGACAGTCCCAGGGGGGAGCCGAGTCGCACGGCCCGTCACCTGCCGTCCGTGTCGGGCGCTTCGGGCTCCGGGAGGACGGCGACTTCCACCTCGGTCGTGCAGACCGACTCGCCGTCCTGCAGGAAGTTGACGGTGAGGCGCTCGTCGGCCGAGGGCGTGACGGAGACCGTGACCGGCCTGTCGAGCTCGACAAAGCGGAGGAACGTGGCGCCGAAGGCGCGTGCGTAGAGCCGGTCGCCGGACCCGTCGGAGGCGAGGACTGCCGCCTGGCGTGCCGCCTCCATCAGGGCCATCGCCGGTACGTGGTCGAGGGGGTGGTCGTACATGGCCGCGTGCCGCACCGGGACGTCGAGGACGGCGCGCAGAGCGGTCGTGACGTCGGGGTGTCGTGCCACGTCCGTGAGGACCACGTTCTCCGTCCGCTCGCGGCCCACCAGAGCGGGCGCGACGGGGGTACCGGTGCGGGTGTGCGGCATGGCGGAGGAGAGCGGCGGGACGGAGCCGCGGCTCTTCTCGCGGTGGGCCGTGTAGCCGTCGCGGCTGAGGTAGCCGGCCACGACGACGCTCGTCCCGGCCCGCCGGCCGCCCACTACGAATACGCACTCCATGGTGGCGGCCAGCAGCCTGGTGCCGCGCCGCTTGAGTTCGCGCGTGGTGACCTCGACTACGAGCTCGTCCGGAGCTTCGCCGCGGGCCCGCAGGGCGGAGAGGTCGGTGAACTCGGTGGTCCAGTCGCTGATCAGGAAGGACGTGTCATGGATGACGTCCAGCCACCGGTGCGCCACCACGGTGACCGCCTGGCGGGCCGCCTCCAGGAGGAACAGCGGGTCGAGCAGTGCGGGTCGCTGGGTGTGGTCGTTGTAGTAGTTGTGTGCGCGGGGCGCCTGGACGGCCACGGCGAAGGCGTCGCCGCCGCGACGGACAGCGTCGGTGACGAAGACCTCCATGACGGCCCGACGGTGCACCAGGACACGGTCCAAAGAGCGCTGGTAGGCGAGTTCGGCCGTGGCCGGGGCCACTGCCATCGGCTCCTGCTCAGCAAGGGTCATGCCCGGTTCCGTTCGTCCGTGGGTCTGCTTCGGCGGGCCCCCTGGGGGCATGAATCAAGCCTCACACCCGCCTCTGGGGTTTCAACTGCGAACGACGGGGCAGTCGGCCGTTGCCCTGCGGGTGGCCGGGTTGAGAGCCACTAAAGGTTCACTCAAGACCGGCCGCAGAGGCTCCGGGACATACGAAACGAAGGCCGCCCCTGACAGGGACGGCCTTCGTTTCGTACGGGTTCGGGTGCGCGCTTCGGCCGGTGTCGACCGACCTGATCAGGCCGTTTCGACCGCGAGGACGACTTTGCCGCGCACATGGCCGGTTTGCACGAGTTCATGGGCGCGGGACGCGTCGGCGAGCGGGAACTCGGCGCTCACGTGGACCCGTACCTCGCCACGGTCCGCCATTGCCACGAGGTCGGCGAGGTCGACCGGGTCGGGGCGGACGAACACGTAACGTCCGCCGAGTCCCGTCACGTCACCGGAGATGGACGCGAGCCTTCCGCCCGGCCGCAGCAGCGCCGGCGAGCCGAACAAGGTGTCCCCGCCCATGAGATCGAAGACGGCGTCGCAGCCCTCAGGGGCCAGTGCGCGCACCCGGTCGGCGAGCCCCGGTCCGTAGGTCACCGGCTCGGCACCGAGCGAACGGAGGAAGTCGTGGTTGCGCTCGCCGGCCGTACCGATGACGCGGGCACCTAGGGCGCGGCCGATCTGGACGGCCAGCGAGCCGACCCCGCCAGCCGCCGCGTGCACGAGCAGCACGTCGCCGGCGGCGATCTCCAAGTGGCGGCGGAGCGCCTGGTACGCGGTGAGGCCCGCGGCCGGCAGTCCGGCCGCCTCCCGCCCGTCGAGTGAGCGCGGCTTGTGCGCCAGGGTCCGGACGGGCGCGGCCACCAGCTCGCCGTACGTACCGCGCTGCATGTGGTCGGCGCGGACGTAGCCGACGACCTCGTCGCCGGGGGCGAACTCGGTGACGCCGAGGCCGGTTCGTTCGACGACGCCGGACAGGTCGCAGCCCATCACCATGGGGAAGTGCGAGTCGAACCAGTCGTCGATGTAGCCCTCGCGGATCTTCCAGTCGGCGGGGTTGACGCCCGCGTACCGTACCCGGACGAGCACCATGTCGGGGCCGAGGCGCGGGTCGGGAAGGTCCATGAGTTCCAGGACCTCCGGGCCTCCGTAGCGCTGGATGGCGATGGCCTTCACGGACGAACCCCCTGCTGGGACGGCGGATGTACGGAGCGCCGCCCGCCCCCGGGTGAGGTCGGCCGACGACTGCCCTCGCCATTATAGGGCAGACTTGAGCCAGGGTTCTGTGACAGCAACGACAATTGACATATGACCGAAGGCTCAGCCAGAGTCTCGTCATGCTCGTACTGTCCGCCGCCACAGGCAAGTTCGGAACGAACGTCCACATCGTCGCCGCCGGGCCGGGTAACCCCTGCCTCGTCGTCGATCCCGGACACGACTCCCGCGAGGCGGTTCTGGAAGCCGTCCGCGCCCACCGCCTCGAACCCGAGGCCGTCCTGATCACGCACGGCCACATGGACCACACGTGGGACGCCGTGCCGCTCGCCCGGCACTACGGCGTCTCGGCCTGGATCCACCCGGCCGACCGCTACCAACTCGGCGCACCCGCCAAGGGACTGCCCGACTCGTTCCCCCGCGACCTGCTCGTCGGCCATCCCCACCAGGAACCCGACGAGGTGAGCGAACTCCCCGAGCGGGGCGGCGAACTGACCTTCGCCGCCGGCACCATCACGGTGCTGCACACGCCCGGCCACACCGTCGGCTCGGTGATGTTCCGCTTCGACAGCGGCGACGCCCCGCTGCTCGCCACCGGCGACACCCTGCTCGCGAGCGGCCGGGGACGCGCGGACGCACCGACCGCGAGCCCGACGAGCATGGAGGACTCCCTCCGCATGGTCACCGGCCTCTGCCCGGACGACACCCGGCTGCTCACCGGCCACGGCCCCACCTCCTTCCTCAACCAGACAGGAATCCGATGACGAACACCGCCCCCACCGCCGGCAGCCGTATGAACACCGTCCGTTTCGACACCTTCGGCGCCCCCGCCGTCCTCACCGTCGGCGAGGTCGCCACGCCCGAGCCCCAGCCCGGCCAGCTCACCGTCGACGTTCAGTACGCAGGCGTGAATTTCGCCGAAGTGATGTTCCGCCGCGGCCAGTTCCCGGTCGACCTGCCGCACTTCCCCGGCCTTGAAGCGGTCGGCACGGTCCGCACCGTGGGAGAGGGCGTCACCGGCTTCGAGCCCGGCGACCGGGTGGCCGCCCTCACCCTGGGCGGCGGCGGCAACGCCCAGGTGGTGGCCGTCGGAGCCGAACACGTCGTCCGCCTCGACGGAGAGCTCGCCGAGCTGGACGGGGCCCTCGCCGCCGGCGCCCTCTGCAACGTCACCACCGCCTTGGGCGTCCTCACCTCGGCCGGCCACCTCGCCAAGGGGGAGACCGTGGTCGTCCTCGCCGCGGCGGGCGGCGTCGGCACGGCAGCGGCGCAGCTGGCCCGCTCGCTCGGCGCAGGCACGGTCATCGGCGTGACGAGCTCCCCCGCCAAGTCCGAGTACGCGCGCGGGTTCGGCTACGACAGCGTCGTGTCGTACGAGGAGCTGGAGCAGGAGGTGGCCGAGCGGACCGGCGGAGCGGGCGCGGACCTGGTCCTCGACTCCGTCGGCGGCGCCTTCCGGTCGTCCGTGACGGGCCTCCTGGCCGCCTTCGGCCGGCACGTCATATTCGGCAACGCGGCAGCCGAGGACGTCACCTTCGATGGCAACCACCCCTGGTACACGAACAGTTCCCTCGCCGGCTACAACCTGGGCGGCGTCGCGGGGCGGGCACCGAAGTTGCTCCGCGCCCACCTGGAGCAGTCCCTGGCAGAGGTTGCCAAGGGCACCGTCCGCGTGGACGTGACCGTGTTCCCGCTGGCCCAGGCGGCACGCGCGCACGAGCTCCTGGAGACCCGGGCGTCCACGGGCAAGTACGTCCTCGATGTCCGGTCCTGAGCGAGGTACGGCCAGCACACAGCATCGCCGCCTGGGTGACCCGGAACGTTGCCGCACTTGAGGGAGCACGATGACCGTCCACGACACGACCGCCGACCTGGGTGCGCTGCTGATCCGGGCCGCCACGCGGTTCCCGGAGCACGGGGTCCGTTACGGCTCCGCGGACCAACCGCTCGACTTCCGGCTCCAGACGTATCCGGAGCTCCTGGAAGAGTCGCTGCGGCTGCTCGCCCGGCTGCGCAAGTCAGGAGTCGGCAAGGACCGGATCGTCGCGCTGCTCCTGGAACGGCCCGAGGACTTTCTGCCGACACTCTGGGCGTGCCTGCTCGGCGGGATCACGGTGTGCCCGCTGGTCCCCTTGCGCGACGACCCGCAGCGATGGGCGGCCCAGCTCGGCCACGTCAACACCCTGCTCGGCGGGCCGCTCCTGGTCACCGATGCCCGCACCCGCGAGGAACTCCCCGCCGTCCAGGACCTGTCGGTCGTCACCCTGGAAAACCTGGCACCGGCCGCCACGGACGCGGGCACCGGCACCGGCACCGGCACCGGCACAAGCGCCACCCCGGTCTCCCCCGACGATGTCGCCCTCCTCGTCCTCACCTCCGGTTCCACCAGCGCCTCCAAGGCCGTCCGGCTCACCCACCGCAATCTGCTGGCCTCCATGGCCGCGAAGGCCGGAACGCAGTCGCTGGCCTCGGACGACATCACCCTGAACTGGATCTCGTACGACCACGTCGCCGCGCTCCTCGAAGCACACCTGCTTCCGCTGTCCGTCGGCGCCGTCCAGCTGCAGACCTCCCCCGAGGCGGTGCTCGCCGCCCCGATGCGCTTCCTGGAGGTGATCGATGCCCACCGGGTGACGATGACGTTCACGCCGAACTTCCTGCTCGGCCAGCTCAACAAGATCGTCGACCGCCTGCCCGGCGCTCCCTCCCTGGACCTGTCCTGTCTGCGGCACATCGTCTCCGGCGGCGAGGCCAACCCCGTCGCCACGGGCATCGCCTTCCTCGACCGGCTGGCTCCGTACGGGCTGCGCCGTGAGGCCCTGTGGCCCGCCTTCGGGATGACCGAGACCTGCGCCGGCAGCATCTACAACCGGGAGTTCCCCGGCGCCGACCGCGAGGCCGAGTTCGCGGCGGTCGGCCGGCCGGTCGACGGGCTGCGCATCCGGATCGCGGCCGAGGACAACGGCACACCGCCGCGTGCGGGCGAGACCGGCGAGGTGCAGCTCACCGGCCCGATGGTCACGGGCGGGTACTGGAACGACAAGGAGGCCACCGCGGCCGCCTTCACGGCAGACGGATGGTTCCGGACCGGTGACCTCGGACGCCTCGACGGGGGCCGACTGACCCTCGTGGGACGCAACAAGGACAGCGTCATCGTCAACGGCGTCAACTACTACAGCCACGACCTGGAGTCGGTACTCGACGGTCTCGAAGGCATCGAGAGGTCCTTCGTCGCCGCCTTCCCGACCCGCCCGAAGGGCAGCGACACCGAACAGCTCGCCGTCGCGTTCGCGGCCGCCCCCGAGGTGGCCGGCGACGAACCGGCACTGCACCGCCTGCTGATAGCCGTCCGGAACAGCGTCGTCCTGCACTGGGGTTTCCGCCCCGCCTTGCTGCTTCCGCTGCCCAAGGACGCCTTCCCGAAGACGAGCCTGGGAAAGATCCCGCGCGCACTCATGCGGCGCAGACTGGAGGCCGGCGACTACGCCGAGCAGCTGGAATCCGTCCAGGCCCTGATCACCCGGCAGCTCGGCGGGTACGTCGCTCCCGAGGGCGCCCGTGAGGAAGCGCTCGCGGAGCTGTACGGCGAGCTCTTCGAGACCGACCCGGCGACGATCAGCGCCACGGCGAGCTTCTTCGACCTCGGCGGTACGTCACTGGACATCCTGCGCCTCAAGAGCCTGATCGCCCGGCGCTTCCCGGGCACGGAGCCGCCGGTCCTCGCGATCCTCACCTCGCCCAGCGTCCGCGCGCTCGCCGTCCGCATAGAGGCCGACCTGAGCGACACGCCCGCTCCCTACGACCCGATCGTCCCGCTGCAGACCAGCGGGGACGGGACACCCTTGTTCTGCGTGCACCCGGGCGTCGGTGAGGTGCTCGTCTTCGTCAACCTCGCCAAGTACTTCGTGCACGAGAGGCCGTTCTACGCGCTGCGGGCCCGTGGCTTCAATCCGGGGGAGAAGCCGTTCGCGTCGTTCGACGAGATGGCACGCGCGTACGTGGACGCCATCCGGTCCCGGCAGCCGCACGGCCCCTATGCGATCGCCGGGTACTCTTTCGGCGCGGCGGTCGCATTCGAGGTGGCCAAGCTCCTTGAGGCGCAGGGCGAACGCGTCGACTTCCTCGGCAGCTTCAACCTTCCACCGCACATCAAGTACCGCATGGACGAACTCGACTTCGTCGAGACCGCGGTCAACCTGGCCATGTTCCTGGACCTGGTCTCCGGGCAACAGGCGAAGAAGCTGCCCGCCGAACTCCGGCCGCTGGACAGGCGGGAGCAGCTCGGCCATCTGATCGACAACGCCCCTCCGGAACGGCTCGCCGAACTCGACCTGGACCTCGAAAGGTTCACCGCGTGGGCGGAGCTCGCGGACGGCCTCACGGGCCTCGGCCGGAGCTACGTGCCGTCCGGCGACGTCGCCCGGATGAGCGTCTTCTACGCCGTCCCGCTCCGCGGCAGCAAGCAGGACTGGCTGGACAACGAGCTGAAGCGGTGGACCGACTTCACCCGCGAGGCACCCCGGTTCCTGGATGTGCCCGGCGAGCACTACACCCTCATGGGCGCCCGGCACGTGGCCGCCTTCCAGTCCATCCTGCGCGCGGAACTCGCCCGGTCGCTGTCCGCCCCGTCCGACATCTCGTAGAGGAGCCACCGGATGCAGACACCGATCGGCAAGAAGATCCTGATCACCGGGGCGACCGGTCTGGTGGCCCGCACGGCCGCCGAGACACTCGCCCGGGACAACGAAGTCTGGTGCCTGGGCCGGTTCTCGGACTCGCAGACGGAGCGCGGGCTGCGGGACCGGGGCATCCGGACCCGGCGCTGGGACATGGCCGCGGACGGTCTGGACGGGGTCCCCGAAGACTTCACGCACGTCCTGCACGCGGCAGTGGAGCGGGGCGACGGGGACTTCGAGGAGGTGGTGACGGTCAACTCCGTCGGCACCGGCCGCCTGATGAACCACTGCCGCACCGCCGAATCGTTCCTGTTCCTCTCCACCAGCGCGCTCTACGCGCCCCGGACACTGGACCACCAGTACACCGAGACCGAGCCGCTGGCGGCCCACTCGGCCTTCCTGCCGACCTATCCGGTGGGCAAGCTGGCCACCGAGGGAGCCGTACGGGCGCTCGCCGTGACGCTGGGCCTGCCCACCACCATCGCCCGGCTCAACGTCGCCTACGGGCCGCACGGGCACGGCGGGGCCCCGGTCATCTACTACCGGACGATGCTCGCCGGGGAGCCCGTCGCGGTCCCGCACACCGACCAGCACTACTGCTCCCCGATCCACACCGACGACATCGCCCGGCACGTACCGGGCCTGTGGGCCGCGGCGACGGTCCCCGCGGCCGTCGTGAACTGGGGCGGGGACGAGGTCGTCGGCGTACGCGACCTCCTCACCTACATCTCGGCACTCACCGGGGTGCCCGTCGATTTCGTCCCGAGCGACGTCACCCGCGCGGTCGTCGCGTACGACGACACCCGCCGCAGGAGCCTGGTCGGCGCCTGCGAGTGGACCTGGCGCGACGGAGTCCGCCAGGTCCTTGAAGCGCACTTCCCCGGCTGTGTCACCGCCGCCGCCCGACAGACCCGCCCGACAGACCCGATGGAGAGGCACCTTCCGTGACCGGTTCAACCGCACGCACCAAGCCGCTGCCGGAGCCGTCCACCGAGCCGCAGGTGCTTGGCCTGCTGGAGCGCGCGCTGAGCACCAGTTGCGCCGCCTCGCTGCGCGCGGCCGTGAAGCTCGCTCTCGCCGACGCCCTCGGCGACGGCCCCGCGACGGCGGACGCCCTTGCGCGGACCGTCGGAGCCGACCCGGACGCGCTGCGGCGCCTGCTGCACTCGCTCACCTGCCACCAGGTGTTCGCCGAGGATTCCGAGGGCCGTTTCGTCCCCTCGGAGATCTCCCGGCTGCTGCGCACGAACACCCCGGACAGCCTCGATCAGCTTGTCTTGTGGATGACCGAGCCGTGGACCTGGGAGCTGTGGGGCCGGCTCGACGAGTCCGTGCGCACCGGCAAGGACGTCTTCGTCGACCTCCACGGGCGGGAGTTCTTCGACCAAGTGCACTCCGCGTGGCCGGAATCCGCGGCCGTCTTCGACCGAGCGATGACCCAGGCGAGCGCCCAGTCCGCCAGGGCCGTCGCGGGGGCCGTGCCACTGTCCGGCGCTCGGACCGTCGCCGACATCGGCGGCGGCCAGGGCGGACTCCTCGCCGCCCTTCTCGAGCACCACCCGGACGTACGGGGAATCCTCTTCGACAGGCCGGACGTGCTGGCCGGCGCCGACGCCCGGTTGCGCGAGGGCGGTGCGCTCGCCCAGCGGGCGGAACTGGTCGCCGGGGACTGCCGTGAGGCCGTCCCGGCCCATGTCGACGCGTACGTCTTCAAGAACGTCCTGGGGATGAACGACGAGGATGCGGTCGTCGTGCTCAGCAACGTCGTACGCACGGCCCGTCCGGGTACAAGAGTGATCATCGTGGAGAACCTGGTCGACGACGGCCCCGGCCAGATGTTCAGCACCGGGATGGACCTGCGGATGCTGCTCACCGTCGGAGGCCGGAAGCACACCCGGCAGAGCCTGCTCGACCTGGTGGAACAGGCGGGTCTGGTTCTTCGGGACGTCCGCCCGGTCAACACCTACCAGCACATGATCGAGGCGACGGTGTGAAGGACAACGCCCCGAATCCCGACCCGACGCCCCGGACCGCCGACGTCCTCGTCATCGGGGCAGGCCCCACCGGCCTCCTCCTGGCCGGCGACCTCGCCACCGCCGGAGTGCGCGTCACCCTGCTCGAAAGGCGCGAGCACGCCGCCGACACCGCCATGACCCGCTCCTTCGCGGTGCACGCCCGCACCCTGGAGCTGCTCGACGCCCGCGGCCTCGGCGACGAACTCGTCGCGCTCGGCCGCAAGGCACCCGTGATCGGTGTCTTCGGCAGGATCGAACTCCGCCTGCACCGGCTGCGCTCCCGCTTCCCGTTCGCCCTGATCACCCCGCAGTACCACGTCGAACGGCTCCTGGAGCGGCGGGCGCGCGACGCCGGGGTGCGGATCGTGCGGGGCACCGAGGTAACGCTGCTGCGCCAGAACGACAAGGTCGTCGAGGTGGAGACGTCGGACAAGGACGTCTGGACCGCCCGATACTTGGCCGGGTGCGACGGCGTACGCAGCTCGGTGCGGCGGATGGCCGGCATCGGATTCCCCGGCAAGTCGGTGGTGCGTTCAGTGATGCTGGCCGACATCCGGCTCACCGAGATCCCCGTCGACGCCGTGACCACCAACTCCAACGCGCATGGCTTCGCCTCCCTGGTGCCGTTCGGCGACGGGTGGTACCGGGCGATCGGCTGGGTCGCGGGGGACGAGCGGCCCGACGACGCGCCGGTGACGGCCGAGGAGCTCTCCGCACTGCTGCGCCGGGTGCTGGGCTCCGACTACGGCATGCACGACCCACGCTGGATCTCCCGATTCCACAGCGACGAGCGGCAGGCTGTGCGTTACCGCGAGGGCCGAGTGCTGCTGGCAGGCGATGCCGCGCACGTGCATTCGCCCGCCGGCGGCTTGGGGATGAACACGGGGCTCCAGGACGCCGCCAATCTGGGCTGGAAACTGGCCGCCGTGGTCCAGGGGCGCGCAGGGCAGCCGCTGCTCGACTCGTACGAGCGGGAGCGCCACCCCGTGGGACGGCAGGCGCTGCGGGTCTCCGGGGCAATCACCAGGGGCGTACTGCGCTCTCCTCGCAGCCGACTGGTGCGCGGCCTGCGCGAAGTCGCCTTGCCTGTGGTGAACCGGCTGAACCTGCTCACGGCGACGGGAGAGCACCTGCTCTCCGGCATCGGCATCGCCTACCCTGCGCCGCGCGGCAGCCACCTGCTAACCGGCCGCCGGGTCCCCGACCTTCGGCTCTCCGGCGGGCAGCGGCTGTACGAGGTGCTGCGCGACGGCCGGTTCGTGCTGGTCGCCCAGGGGCGACCGGTGCCGGAGACGGAGTGGCTGCGCGTCGCTGCCCCCGCCGGGGATCTGCCAGGGCCCCTGCTGATCCGCCCCGACGGCCATATCGCCTGGGCGGCCGACGCCCAAGACCTCAAGGGCCTTCGCGTGGCGCTGAGGCACTGGCCGGTGACGTCAGCCTGACTCTTCTGCGGCGCGGGCCGCACCACGCTTCGTCATCCTCTGCGGGTCTTCACTGTCGGTAATGCCCCAACTCCTTTCGGAGAATCAGGCGGCTGCGCGGGCGCGCCACACTGCGACTGCGCCCGGCTCCGTTCGACTCTCCGCGCCGCCCGCCGCACCGCAGAGCCTGAGCGAGTTCGACGCCTTCGCCGTGGACGCGATCCCCGCTCCGGGACACCCGCGGTACTCGCGCACCGAGATCGAATACCCCTCATGAGGACCCGCGCCTGACCGGCGGGCCGTCTACTGCCCCCTCCGCAGCTCCATGGTCGGCGGGTCGCGGCCCATCAGCACGACCGCGCTGACACGTCAGCACGGAAGATCGGCACAAAAGAACCCCCCTGACCACGTTTCCGCAGTTCAGAGGGGTTCATGCAAGTGGAGCCTAGGAGATTCGAACTCCTGACATCTGCCTTGCAAAGGCAGCGCTCTACCAACTGAGCTAAGGCCCCGAAAACGGCGCACCCAGCCGGAAGAACATCGCTCCGGTGGGCAACGCAGACCAGAGTACCGGGTCACCCCCCGGATTCCGCAAAAGGATTGGGGGTCCCGGTGAACGACCACGCTCCGTAAGATGCTCGGCGTGGTTCGCGGCAGCGAACCACGGTTTTTGGGGAAGCGATGGGGAGACGCAATGGACGCCGCACAACAAGAGACGACCGCGAGAGCACGAGAGCTCCAGCGGAACTGGTACGGGGAGCCGCTGGGGGCGCTCTTCCGTCGTCTCATCGATGATCTGGGCCTCAACCAAGCACGCCTAGCCGGCGTCCTCGGTCTGTCCGCGCCCATGTTGTCCCAGCTGATGAGCGGGCAGCGCGCGAAGATCGGAAACCCCGCGGTCGTCCAGCGCGTCCAGCTCCTTCAGGAGCTGGCGGGCCAGGTCGCCGACGGCAGTGTGAGCGCCGCCGAGGCCACCGACCGCATGGACGAGATCAAGAAATCTCAGGGCGGCTCCGTCCTGACGAACACCTCGCAGTCGACGACGAGTTCGGGTGCGCCCACGGTGAAGCGTGTGGTGCGCGAGATCCAGTCACTGCTGCGCTCCGTCGCGGCGGCGGGCGACATCATAGATGCCGCGGACTCCCTCGCCCCGACCCACCCGGAACTGGCAGAGTTCCTCCGGGTGTACGGCGCCGGACGCACCGCGGACGCGGTCGCCCACTACGAGGCGCACCAGAACTGAGCCGTCGGCCGGGCCACCGGGCGGCCCGGAGGGGGAGCGATGCGCGACCATGGGTGAGGTCTTCGCCGGCCGCTACGAACTGGTCGACCCGGTCGGCCGCGGGGGAGTCGGAGCGGTCTGGCGCGCCTGGGACCACCGGCGGCGCCGGTATGTGGCCGCCAAGGTCCTGCAACAGAGCGACGCGCACGCGCTGTTGCGCTTCGTACGGGAGCAGGCGCTCCGGATCGACCACCCTCATGTGCTCGCGCCCGCCAGTTGGGCCGCCGACGACGACAAGGTCCTGTTCACCATGGCCCTGGTCGCCGGCGGCTCGCTGGCTCATGTGATCGGGGACTACGGCCCGCTGCCGCCCCGCCTGGTCTGCACGCTCCTTGACCAGCTGCTCTCCGGTCTCGCGGCGGTGCACGCCGAGGGGGTCGTGCACCGTGACATCAAGCCCGCCAACATCCTGCTCGAGGCCACCGGCATCGCGCGTCCGCATCTGCGGCTCTCCGACTTCGGCATCTCGATGCGGCTGGGCGAGCCGCGGCTGACCGAGACGAACTATGTGGTGGGGACGCCCGGCTACTTCGCGCCCGAGCAAATGATGGGCGCCGAGCCGGACTTCACCGCCGACCTCTTCGCCGTCGGCCTGGTGGCCCTGTATCTGCTGGAGGGTGCCAAGCCGGACGCCAAGGCCTTGATCGAGCACTTCGCCGCGCACGGCACGCCTGGGGCGCCACAGGGCGTGCCTGAGCCGCTGTGGCAGGTCGTCTCCACACTTCTCCAGCCGGATCCGCACGCGCGGTTCCGCACCGCCACGGGTGCGCGCAAGGCGTTGACGTCGGCTGTCGAGCTGCTGCCCGAGCCGGGGCCCGACGACGAGATGGTCGAAATATTCGACCAACTGGGTCCGCTTCCCCATGGGTTCGGCCCCGACGGCCCTCTCACGACTCCGCCGCAGCCGCCTGCCTTCGCTCCCCCTTCGGTTCCACCGCCGCCCCTCTCCGCCCCGCAGACGGGAAGCTTCCCGCCGGCTCAGCAGCCGCAGGGCACGCCGCCATCGGGGCAGCCGGCACAGCACGTACAACCCCAGCCCCAACCCCAGCCCCAACCTCAGTCCCAGTCCCAGCAAACACCGCCGCCACCACCACCGCCTCCGCCGCAGGAGCCGACGACGCCACCCCCGCTCCCCGCTCAGTCCCCGCACGTCCCCTCCCCCCACCACATCCCGGCGCCAGTCCCGGTTCAGGTACCGGCGCAGACCCCCATGTATCTACCCACTCACGAGCCGTCACACTCCGTCACCGCCTCGGTGCAGCGCGTGTCCGCCCCTATTTACCCGTACACCGCTCACGCCCCACAGGCCCCACAGGCCCCTCACGCCCCGCAGGCTGCCCCTCAGGCCCCGCTCCAGAGCCGACCCGTTCAGCATCGGCAGAAGAAACGACCAGGACCGCCCCCGAAAGTGGCGATCCCGATGCTGCTGGCCGCGCTGGCGTGCTTCGCGCTGGGCTTCTGGGCCTTGACCCAGGTCTGAGCCAGAGCAGGGCCAGAACAGGGCCAGTCCAGGGCCAGTCCAAAGCCAGTCCAGGGCCAGACCCGAGTCAAACCCGAGTCAGACCTGACCCGCAGCCCGTCGCCGCCCGATCAGCGTCCACACGCCCAGGACCGCGAGCAGCAAGGTCCCAGCACCGAACCCACCGGCGGCGACCACCTTCATGACGTCCCCATTGCCGCTGCCGCTGCCGCTGCCGCTCCCCCCGCCGTCCCCACCGCTGTCCCCGGCAGCCGTGTCGCCCCGCGCCGCGGCGTCCTTGTCCTGACCGGTGACGCTGAACTGATCGGCGGGCCGCGCCGTCCCCTCGTACGCGGGCCCCGCCTTCGCGGTGCCGTCGACGTTCACCCGCAGCGTCAGATCCAGCGGCCCCTCGCCGAACTGCCGGGCGACCTGTGGATTGAGATGGACCGAGAGGTAGTACCACCCGGCGAACCGCGTTCCGGCCACGCCGTCGATCGGGGAGTAACGGTTCTCGTACGCGACGGGGGCCAGCGGTTCCAGCGCGGTCGTTTTCTGTTTGCCGTCGTATGCCGCGTCGGCGTCGTCGATGCGCGCGCGCACCGGATTGGACAGTGACATGACGAACGCCGACGTCACGTAATCGCCCTGCCCCCCGCTCGCGCTGCCCAGCTCGGCACTGGCGGAGATCTGCTGCCCCCAGTCGACCGGCACGCGGTAGAAGAGTGTCTGGCCGGGCTCGATCCGGTCGCCCCAGACGCCCGTCCGCAGCGCCCGGGCGTCATTGAAGCCCGTACCGCCCCTGCGTTCCTTGCGCTCACCGCCCGGAGGCGTGGGCGAGGCGGAGTTCCACGACTCGGGCGGCGTCGTGGAGGCGTCCTTGGCCGCCCCGGGCTCCGAGACGACCCGGAGCTCCGTGTCCCACGTCTCCGTGCTGGATCCGGGTCGGGTGTTCCGCTCGACCACCGCGTAGTACGTGCCGGCCGACTTGCACCTGTTCGCGGTGGGGCCCACCTCCCGTACCGCCCAGGCGGTGATGGGCCGCGGGCTCTGCGACGTACCGAATCGCGCGTCCTGGGAGTTGCAGTTGTTGCCGTTCGCGTCCTGCAAGGACACCTTGACGCCGTCCCCGTAGACGACACGGGCGTCGAGCCCGGGAATGGCGGTGGCCGAGACGTACACGGTCTCTCTGGCGCCGAGTTGAAGCTGGTAGTAGAGCTTTTCCCCGCGCGCGAGGGAGCTCTTGTACGTCGACCCGGGCGCGAGTTTCGCACTGCCCATGCTGCTCTCGGCCCCTTCGACCGGTACGGCCCGGTCGGCGAAGACATAGGGACTCGGTGTACCGGCCGCCGCGGCCTGTCCCGGCAGCGCCATCAACGCGCACAGCGCCGCTCCCGCGGCCAGCGTCGCCCGGCCTCTGCGCAGCCGCCCCATCACGTGCACCCCTCCCCGACGAACCAGCCGTCCCGGCCGCTCATGTCCGTGTGGATACTCGACAGCCTTTGCCCACGCAAGGCAATAGCTTGCGTGCGCAAAGATCAGGGTCCGGAGACGTCCGGACAGCACAGGGCCCCGGGGGGGGGAGAGGGGAAGGGGACGGGGGGGGGAGGGGGGGGGTGTTCCCGCACGCAGCAGAACGGGAGGGGGAGCTGTCCCCCTCACCAACCCCCTTGCTTCCTCTC